>CADDYT010000008.1 GCA_902810755.1 Chloroflexota bacterium | reverse complement strand
GGGTGAGGCCTGCCCCTCGTGCGGGGCGCTCAATCCCCCCGGAGAGGCTTTCTGCTCTAACTGCGGCGCCAGCCTACTGGGCGCGCCCGCCGTTGTCCCGGCTCCCGTCGCCGCGCCCGCCCCGGCCCCCTCTCCTGAAGCGGCTCCCGTCGCGGCTGCGCCCGTTCCCGCAGCACCCGCTACGCTGAACGCGCGCCTGATCGTCGAAGCCGATAATCAGGAATTCGATTTGAGCGGGAAAGATAATGTGCTGATCGGGCGTGAAGATGCCGTCAGCAACATTTTCCCCGATGTCGACCTGACGCCCCATGGCGGTGAAGAGGGCGGCGTCTCCCGCATGCATGCCCGCATCTTTACCGACAACGGCCAGTACATGATCGAAGACGAGAATAGCACCAATTTCACGTTCCTCAATCGCCAGAGGCTGGCCCCCAAAACGCCGACCCCTCTGCACGATAACGATGAAATCAAGCTCGGTCGCGTACTCCTGCGCTTCAAAACGGCCTGAACAAACGTATCGTCAGGGCGCAATGGTCACCTTGCGCCCTGACAGATTGACACATCTGGCTGTAGCCGCTATAATCTACAGGACATCTTTTATAGAGGGAGGGGAGCAGGGTTATGAAACGGACCTGGCAACCGAAACGTATTCCGCGTTTGCGCGTACATGGTTTTATGAAACGTATGGCGACCCGCAACGGTCGGCGCGTGCTGAAAGCTCGCCGCGCCAAGGGGCGCTGGAAGCTGACTGTCTAGTCCTGTCCGGGCCGGTTTCGGCTGGCCTGGCCTGGTGTTGCCCCGGTCTATGCCGGGGGCTTGAGTAGAAATCTTGTGGCGCTTCGACGTGCATCGCGATTGCGGAAAAGTAGTGAGTTCCAGCGAGTGAGGCAGCAGGGACGCCATCTCACGTCCCGGCTGCTTATCCTTGCATGGACTCCCAACGATGCAGGTCGTTCGCGCGTCGGCTTCGTGGTCAGTAAACGTATCTCGAAGCTGGCCGTCAAACGTAATTTTCTGAAAAGACTGCTCAGCGAGGCTGTTCGCCCGCTTCTGCCCGCAGTATCCGGCGCGTGGGATATCGTCATCAGCGCCAGAAGCGAGGCAGCCAACGCTGATCTTCATACATTACAGCAGGATATTGTCACTTTATTGCGGAAGGCGCGTCTCCTCGAAACGGCTCGCGGGGCCGAAGTCGAGTGACCTGGACTGCGAGCGTTTGTCTGTACCGTTTAGTGGGAGGTCGTCAACAGGCAAGGGAAGTGAAATGAAATACATCGCGCTTTTTCTTATACGGCTTTATCAAAACACGCTCTCGGTGGTCCTGCCCCCGTCGTGTCGGTTCACTCCCTCGTGTTCACAGTATGGATATGAGGCAATACAACGTTTTGGCTTTTTCCGTGGCGGCTGGCTGACAATCAAGCGCATCGGGCGCTGTCACCCCTTCTACCACGGCAATCTCTACGATCCGGTCCCGGAACGCTTACGCGACTAGACCAGACGAGATCGAGGAAGGCAGGAAAACCCTGTGTGGATAAGTAATTTCATCAATGTTGTTTTTACGCAGCCAACCTTCAACGCCCTGATGCTGCTCTATCACCTCTTCGGTGACTTCGGCGTCTCCATCATCGTGTTGACGCTGGCCCTGCGTCTGATTCTCTTCCCGCTCACGCTGAAGCAACTGAAATCAACCAAAGCGACGCAGCAGCTTCAACCGCGTATGGCGGAGATTCGCAAAAAGTACGCCAATGACCAGCAGATGCAGATGAAGGCGATGCAGGAACTCTATAAAGAGTACGGCGTCAATCCCCTCTCTGGCTGTCTGCCCCTGCTGGTACAGATGCCGGTTCTCTACGGGCTGTTCTACGCGCTGGAGGCGGTCATTCATGATGCCGCTATGAAGGGGGGCGCGGGTCTCCAGTCCCTCAACGGCTTCATCTACCCGTTTTTACCCCATTTCAGCCACTTCCCGAATATCAACCTGACGTGGTTCACTTTCATCAATCATAGCTGGTACTTTTCTCTGGGAACTCCTGACCCGACCCATGTGCTGCCCGTACTCGCCGCTCTGGCCACCTTTGTGCAGTTGCGCATGTCGATGGCGCGCCAGAACCAGAACCCGAACGCGCCTAAAGCCACCGACGCCATGTCCCAGCAGATGCGCATGATGCAATACATCATGCCGGTCATCACCCTTGTCTTTGGCTTGAGCTTCCCCGCCGGTCTGGCCCTCTACTGGACCACTTCGTCGATCTTCAGTATGGTGCAGCAATACTTTGTCACTGGCTGGGGCGCGATGGCGGATGTACCACCGCTTGTTAGCAGGGTGACCGGCGAAAAAATCGCGAGCAATACCACCGCCAGCAATGGGAGCAGGAAGAAAAGCCTGATCGAGCAGCAGAAGGAGGCCATGCTCGAATCGGAGAGCGAAACGTCGCAGGCATCATACGCCGCCGAGGAGGGGCCGGTAGGCAGCAAACTGCGCAATCCATCATCCTCCGGTGGCGCATCGTCTACACGCCGCAGCGCATCGCAGCGCGCGGCCGCGCGCCGACGTAAGGCTCCCAGAAGATATCCGTCGCGCAGCTAACATCAATTGCAGCGGGCAAAACGCCGTTTCCAGACTGCAATTTCGTCGAAACGAGTAAGAGGGAGGCAAGCAAACTTGGAAAGCATAGAGGCCAGTGGCAAAACGATTGAAGAGGCCGTACAGCAGGCCCTGACGCGCCTGGGAAGACGCCGCGATGAAGTGGAGATCACCGTCCTGCAGGAAGCCGCTCGCGGCGCATTTGGCCTGGGGAGCAAAGAGGCTCGCGTGCGCGTCACTGTGCGCCCGAATGTCATGAGCGCCCCCGCCGCGCCGACTTCGACCCCGACCGTCGGCGCATCGGTCGCTCGCCCCGGCGCCGTCATTACCCCCGAAATGGCCGACGCCATCCTCGGCCCCGATAGCTTCGAGGACGAAGACCTGGAAGTGGAGGAGTACGAGGACGAGGACGAGGAAGAAGGCGAATTCGAGGACGAGGAATTCCTCGATGAAGAAGGTGAGGAATTCGACGAGGAGGGTGAGGACGAAGAGGATCTGGAAGTGGAAGAGTACGAGGATGAGGAGGAAGCAGCGGCTCCTTTCCTCAATTCTGCTGCCCTTGCTGCCCTTGCGCCTGAATTGCAGGAAGAGGCGCTCCCGGCAGCCAGCCCCCAGGGCGAGGGCGAAGGCATGCAGGAAGTGACCGTGCCGAGCCGCGAAGATGTCGAGATCACCGTCGATGTCTTGCAGCATATCCTGCGCTATATGAATATCCATGCCACCGTGCAGGTGCGCTCGACGAACCCGCTCACGCTCAATATTCACGGCATCAATGAGAATCTGGGCTTGCTGATCGGGCGGCGCGGCGAGACGCTGGCCTCGCTGCAATTGCTGGTCAACCTGATCGTCGGCCACCGCACCCGCCACCGCATGCGTATCATCATTGATGCCGAGAACTATCGCCAGCGCCGCGAAGAGAACCTGCGCTCCCTGGCCCTGCGCGTGGCGCAGCAGGTGCGCAATTATCGCCGCTCCATCGCCCTTGAGGCCATGCCGCCCCACGAGCGTCGCATCGTCCATATCGCCCTGGCGGACAGTCAAGACATCAGCACCGAAAGCATCGGTGAGGGTGATGCCCGCCGCGTCGTTATCTCTCTCAAACGCCCCGGTCGTTAGCTCATCCTTTAAGAAAGAAAGCTTCAAAAGAATGGATGTGTGATCGTAATACGTCTCATCGCACATCCATTCTTTCTGGCAGAGAGGCGCATCGGTATACGTCAGGCACTACGCCTTCAGGATAGGAGAATCGATGTCACCTGTTCTTCAGTCGGTGCAGGGAGATGGCCCCCCCGACCTGCTGACCGTTGGCCATGTTACCCGTGATGTACACGCCGATGGCAGCTTTTCACTGGGCGGCACCGTTTCCTTTGCCAGCCTGACCGCCGCCCGCCTGGGGGCGAGCGCCGCCGTTGTCACCCGCGCCGATGTGCAATTAGCGGCGCAACTGCCCCGGCTCCTGCCCGGCATCGCTCTGGCCGTCCGGCCTTCTGCCGAGACCACTACCTTCGACAACCGCTACCATGACGGCTTTCGCACGCAGTACCTGCTGGCGCGCGCTGATACATTGCAGGCAGATGATGTGCCAGAGGCCTGGCGCGCCGCGCCCATCGTCCTGCTGGCCCCTCTCGCGCAGGAACTCGACCCCGGAATCCTCGCGCTCTTCCCACGCCGACCCGGCGCGCTCATCGCCGCCACACCCCAGGGCTGGCTACGCCGCCAGGATGCCGATGGCCGCGTCTGGCCCGCTCCCTGGACGGCTGCCGAACAGATACTGCCCTGTCTCGACGCCCTCATCCTCAGTCACGATGACCTGTTGCCCTTTGCCAACGGCAACCGCGCTGAAGCCGATGCTATCCTGGCCCGCTGGAGCCAGCACGTTCCCCTGCTCGTCGCCACCGACGGTCGCTACGGCGCCACGCTCTACCAGCACGGCCAGCCTGCCCGCTTCCCCGCCTACAGCGCCCGCGAACTCGACCCCACCGGAGCCGGTGATGTCTTCGCCGCCGCCTTCCTTATCCACCTCTCCCGCCACGCTGACCCGCCCGCCGCCGTCGATTTCGCCAATGCCGTCGCCTCCCTCTCCGTCGAACACGAAGGCATCACCGGCATCCCTACGCTGGAACAGGTACTGAAGCGACAAAAACGAGGCTGGTCGCGCTAGGTACTCACCTGTATAACCGGCGCCTACAGCATCTCACTCATCTCCTGCGCCGTTTCTGCTCTGAGCAGTGCCTGCGCTCGCTGTTGCCAGTAATCTCTTGTCTGGTGGTGCAACGCCGCCTTGACGTTAGCGATGGCGGCTGGATTCATGCTCAGCTCTTGCACGCCCAGCCCGGCCAGCAGCGGACCGATGCGCGGATCGGCAGCCAGTTCACCGCACAGGGCAACGAGTTTGCTCCGCATCTTCCCTGCCCGCACCACCCGGGCGATCAAACGCCACACGGCTGGCTCTAGCAGGCCAAACATGCCCGTCACACGGCTATTGGTACGATCGACAGCCATCGTATACTGGAAGAGATCGTTGGCACCGATGCTGAAGAAATCCACTTCCCGTGCCAGCACCCCGGCCATCACTGCCGCCGCCGGTGTCTCAACCATAATGCCAACCTGCGTATCGGGCGAGAGTATCACACCCTCGCGTTCAAGCTCGCGCCTCACCTCTGTATAGAGCATACGCAACTGATGTATCTCCTCCACTGTAGCAATCATGGGAAACATGATGGACAGTTGTATATTGATCACCCCCGCTGCACGCAGGAGCGCACGCAGTTGCTGGCGCAGAAGTTCTTTATGTACAAGATGGATGCGTGCACCTCGCAAGCCCAGCGCGGGATTGGCCTCCTGCATGGCTCCTATCAACGGTTCCAGGGCGGGGAACGGCTTATCGGCGCCTGCGTCAAGCGTGCGGGCAATGATGGTCTTGCCGAACAGGGCGCGACCGGCAAACGCCTGAAATAAGGCCACGTAGCTATCGAACTGCTCCTCTTCATCAGGAAAAGCCTGGCGTCCGGCAAAGAGAAATTCGGTGCGCAGCAGCCCTATCCCCTCGGCACCAAGCTCGGCGGCTGCCCGGGCGCTCTCCACATCGCCCACGTTGGCAAACATTTGTACTGCATAGCCATCGGCAGTAGAGCCGGGTTGAGCGCGCCAGAACGTATCGTTTTGCGTGCGACGCTGCTTCCGCTCGCGCTGCTGCTGAAGCATAGCACTGCGTAACTCCTCCTGCTGCGCGTCTTCAAGTTGCAGATACAGCAGGCCCTTTGCGCCATCGATAGCGATCTGCTGCCCATCCTGCAGCGTCTCCAGCAAATGAGCGTCAAACCCGGTAATCGCAGGTATCTCCAAAGCGCGAGCGATGATGGCCGCGTGCGTGGTCGGGCCACCAACCACGGTGCAGATGCCAAGAGTTGTTTCGGGGTTAAAGATGGCGGTGTCCGAGGGCGTGAGATCGTAGGCCACTACCAGCACAGGTGTATCATCGTTACTACGCTCAGCCGCAAGCTCACCGCTTTGCAGATGGCGTATTGCCCGCGCTGTGACATCACGCACATCGGCGGCGCGAGCGGCCAGCGTCTCGTTCTCCAACGCTTCAAGTTCCTGTGCGTAGCTCTCCGCTACCTGTTGTAAGGCAGCGCCAGCAGAGAAATACTCTTGCGCTATCAGCCTCGTTGTCTCAGCAAGCAGCTCCGGGTCTGCCAGTATCAACTGCTGCGCCTCGAAGATATCGGCCTCGCTGCTACCAACCGTCCGGGCCACGTGTTCGCTCAGTTCGCGTAGCTCCTTAGTAGCGGACTCAATAGCCTGTTGTAAACGGACCTGCTCGGCTCCGGCCTGTTCTGGACGAATCTTTGCCGTCTCGACCGCATGACTTTTTGCTTTATATAGCCTTACCGGACCGATAGCCACGCCGGGCGAAATCGCCATTACCTTCACGGGGCTGATCGAAGATGAAGTGTTGCCCGTCATATATGCCCTACTCCTCCTCATCAAACTTCCGGTCTACAAGCTCCGTCAGCGTTTTCACCGCCTTTTCGGCGTCTTCTCCTTCTGCACGCAAGACGAGGACGTCACCGAACACCGCACCGAGTTTGAGTACACCGATGATGCTTTTGGCGTTGGCACTTTTCTCTCCCTGTTGAAGCTGGATCCGCGACTGAAATTGCGCGGCGGTCTGCACAAGCAGCCGCGCCGGGCGAGCATGCAACCCAACCTTATTTTTGATGACGAGATATGCTTCCGCTACTGGCATGTTGATATGGTCCCTTTCCTAATCCTGGCTGTTCTGCGAATGTACCTTCGGCAGCGTACAAGCCTCGGCTGCCGCCTCCGCCACCTCGTGCAGGCTATTGCCGATAGAGGACTCGACGGCAGCAATCACCGCCCCTTCGACAAGTGGCGCGGAACTGATGATGATGTGGTCTTGAAAATCTTCCCGACCTTCTGTGAATGCTTCAATCGCCATTTCGGTCGCCATCACCGCGCTTCCCAGATCGAGCAGGACTAGAATGCCGTCAGGCCCATCCACCACGTGTAGCGCGGCTAGAATCTTCTCGACCGAGGTGCCAAGCGCACCTGCCGCTGTGCCGCCCGCCGCCGCGATTGCCACCTTCCCCTGCGCCATCTGCCCTGCCAGTTCGACTACCCCCTCCGCCAGTTGCGCGCTGTGAGATACGATAACTAAGCCAACCGTCATGGCACAATCTCCTTTGACGCAAAAACTTTTGCGCCCAATGTGTTTTAGTTAGTATGCAAGGCATATCGCAATGCTCAATTTCTAGCCAATTGTCTCAGCTAACGTTCTAAGTATCAGCCAGCTAGAGGTTGCGCCGGGATCCTGATGCCCGACACTGCGCTCGCCCAGATAGCTGGCGCGTCCTTTTGTAGCAAGCATGGGAATCGTGGCCTTCATGCCCGCTTCGGCGGCATCGCTCACACGTTGCAGCAGTTGTGAGAGGTCCAGCCCCTGTGCCTCCACCTCCTTCGCCGCCACCAGCGCCGGGGTGAGCGCGTCAACCATCGTTTTCTCGCCCGGCTGGGCCTTACCCCGCGCTTTGACCCCCTCCAACGCGGCTTCCAGCATGCTCACAACATCGGCCTCGTCCAGTTCGTGCTTGCCGGCGCTTGCAATGCCAGCCCGCAGAAATGCAGTTCCATAGAGCGGCCCACTCGCCCCTCCCACCGTCGAAACCAGCGTCGAGCCGACCGTCTTAAGCATGGAGCCAATATCCATCCCGGCTAGCGCAGGCAGTTTCTCCACTACCGCCTGAAAGCCCCGATCCATGTTGATGCCATGATCGGCGTCCCCGATAGGAGAATCAAGCTGGGTGAGAAAATCTCGGTTTTCGTGCAGGACAACCGCTAGCCGTTGCAGCCAGCGTATCGTGTCTTCAGTCGTAATAGGCATAGTCTCCTCCGCGTGTGTAGAGAGCAGTCCTTGCGTGCGCCCGCAAAGCATCCATCTTGTTCCGTGGGGCGACGACAGTTAATCATCGCCCCACAGATCAGCTACATTGTACAACTGGATGCCTGAGTCGAATACTGGTTACACTCCCCAGCGCAGAGCGGGCGTATGCACAGGAGCGTCCCAGTAGCGGGTCAATTCATCATCGAGCCGCAGCAGGGTGATGGAGCAGCCCGCCATTTCGAGCGAGGTGATATAACTGCCGATGAGAGAACGAGCGATGGTAATATCCCTGCCGCGCAGAATCTTCGCCAGTTCATTGGCAACCACATATAGCTCGATCAATGGGGTGCCGCCCATGCCGTTGACGAAGGCCAGCACGCGCTCGCCAGCTTTCAGGCCGAGGTCTTCGATGATCGGATTGGCAAGCATTTCCGTCACCTCGGAAGCTGGCGCGAGCTTGACACGGCGGCGGCCCGGCTCGCCATGAATACCGATGCCGATTTCCATCTCGTCCTCGCCCAGTTCAAACGTTGGCTTGCCAGCCGCAGGGACGGTGCAGGAGGTCAGCGCCATGCCCATGCTGCGTCCCTGATCGTTCACCTTCCGCGCCAGAGCGGCAACCAGCTCCAGTGACGCGCCCGTCTCGGCCAATGCGCCCACGATCTTCTCCAGCAGGACAGTCACGCCCACGCCACGCCGTCCAGCTGTATAGAGGCTATCCTGCACAGCCACGTCATCGTTTGTCACCACGCTGGCGACCTCGATGCCTTCGGCCCCGGCCAGTTCTGCCGCCATCTCGAAGTTCAGCACATCGCCGGTATAGTTCTTGACGATGTGCAGCACGCCTGCACCTCCATTGACCGCACGGGTCGCGGCCAGCATTTGATCGGGAACGGGTGAGGTGAAGACGGCGCCGGGACAGGCTGCGTCGAGCATGCCACGCCCAACGAAGCCGCCGTGCATCGGCTCGTGTCCGCTGCCGCCTCCTGAGATAACCCCCACCTTGCCGCGTACCGGGGCATCCTTCCGTACGACAATCTGGTTCTCGAAATCCACACGGATCAATTCCGGGTGCAGGGCCTCCATGCCTGCCAGTTCGTCCTTTACTACATCCTCTGGCTTGTTGATAAGCTTCTTCATCGCTGTCTCCTTCTTGAGAAACACAGTGCTTCAGTCTTCCGGGAAAACGCCTGTACTACTTACTGGACATGCTCGACAGCCGACTCTGCCACCCCGCCGAGTTCAGGCGAGCCTGCTATCACTCGACCGCGTGAGATGAAATCGTAGGTCAGTACACCGAGAACGCCGCCTAAGAGAGGCCCTACAAAATAAACAATCAGGTGCGTAAGATCATATTTTCCGCCGAGTAAAACCTGTATCAGGGCAGGCCCCAGCGCACGAGCGGGATTCAGGGCCACATTGGTGATAGGGCCGAAAGCGAGGATTTCACCGGCAACCATGAGGCCAATGATGAAGCCCGCCCAGCCGGAGGGAGCGCGCCCATCGACAGCCGTTCCCATGATGACCAGCAGCAGGAAGAAGGTGCCAATCGTCTCCATCACGATAGCGACTACCCAGCCACCGCCCGTGCCGAAGAGAGCGATTGCGCCGCCAAAGTTGGTCGCACCGAGGCCGGGTCCCTGCGCGGCCGTCGTCCAGCCAAAAGAGAGGGCGATGACCAGCGCGCCCACAATGCCGCCTATGAATTGCGCTGCCCAGTAGACCACTGCCTCATTCCAGGGCATGCGCTTCGTCACGGCCAGCGAGAATGTGACCGCCGGGTTAATGTGACAGCCGGAAATGTGACCAATAGTGTAAACCATAGCCGCGATGGCAAAGGCGAAGGCCAGGGCGATCATACCCAGATCGGCCATTGAAAAGGCCAGTGCTGGCTTCGCACCATTGAGGAGATACACCGCTGCCGTAATCGAGCCTGCCCCAATCCACGTCAGGAAAGCAGTGCCCAGCAATTCGGCGATAAATTTCTGCGTGAGGGTCGGAGTCCTATCCATATCATTCTCGTCTGCCAGCTCCGGCAGACATCCTCCTTTCGCATGCGAAAGCAATGTTCAACGCAAAAAAACCAGATGACCCGATGGTAAAGGGATGTGCGGATACTTCTCTCACCTCCTTTCGCAAACTGACTGAAGACTCGGCGATCAAATGAGTCCTGCTTCACTAAGGGGCAAGAATCATGCCAAACCTGAGCCGGGGAAAGAAACAGCGGATAACAAAGAGATGTAAAACAGCCTGCGAAGAGGCGCGAGAGAAATTTCTAATGCTGAAAAATGAAAGAAAAAAACCTGCCGGGCAGTAGAGCAGTTACGTTGCGAAAGTGAAACGTATTGTTGCATTATTGCAACAATACGTTTCACTTTCGCAACGTAACTGCTATTTCCCTTCGTTTAGACCATATCTCACCATCTTGCGCCAGAGGGTGGTGCGGCTGATACCGAGCAGCGCTGCCGCCTGCGCCATGTGATCGTTACTGGCGTGCAGTGCCTGCACAATGGCCTGTATCTCGGCATTGGTGCTCTGCTCCCGCAAAGCTCTGGTCTGCTCGCTTACCGCTTCGGGTACGCTGTGCCTGAAATGGTCAGCAGGTGAGAATTGAATCGAGGGTGAGGAAACGGATTGCTCAAGCTCAGGACGGGTAACAGGTGATTGAAACTCGATGGGAAGGTCGTCGAGGGTGATGGTGTTTTTCGGCATCAGGTAGGTGACGCGTTCAAGTATATTCTCAAGCTCGCGCACGTTGCCGGGCCAGGAATAGTGCTGCATCGCCGCCAGCGCCTCCGGGGTGATGGCGAACGAACGGCCCAGCATGCGGCTCTGACGGCGCAGGAAATACTGCACCAGCAGAGGCAAATCATCGCTGCGTTCGCGCAGCGGGGGAATGTGAATAGTCAGCACATTTAAGCGGTAGAAGAGGTCGGAGCGGAAGGTGCCGCGCTGCACCTCCTCGCGCAGTTCTCTATGCGTGGCAACGATGATGCGCACATCGGCGGGGATGACGCGCTGGCCGCCGATACGCACAATCGTGCGCGTTTCGATGGCACGCAGCAGCGTGGCTTGCAATTCAAGCGGCATGTCACCGATCTCATCCAGAAAGAGCGTGCCGCCATGCGCCTGCTCAAACTTCCCGGACCGCCCCTGCCGGTCTGCGCCGGTGAACGAGCCGCCCTCGTAGCCGAAGAGTTCGGTGCTGATCAACTCGCGGGGAATGGCCGCACAGTTGACAGCCACAAACGGCCCATCCGACCGCGCACTGCCGTTATGGATGCTCTGTGCGAAAATCTCCTTCCCCGTCCCAGTCTCACCTTGCAGCAGCACAGTCGAATTGCTTTTCGCCGCCAGCCGCGCCAGTCGCAGTGCTTCCATCAACGCCGCGCTCTCGCCTACCACGTGGGCAAAGGTCAGGCGAGCGCGAGCGCCGGTGATGCGATTGACCAGCTTCTGCACGCGCTCGATGCTGCGCAAGATCATCACAAAGCCATCCGGCGCGACCGGCTCCGCGAGTACGATGCCGCTGGAACCAACGATATTCTCCAGCCCCGTCTCTGGCCGGTAACTCGAAATGGGTTTGAGCGAACACAGGCAGGTGACACGCCCATGCACTGTGTCAAAGATAATTTCCTCGTCTGTGAGTTGTTGCTGCGCGGCCAGCGCCTCCAGCAGCAGCGTGGGAACCGGCAACACATCGCGCAGCCGTCTCCCCGTCACCTTCGCGGGCGCGAGTCCCAGCATGGTACCGGCGGGGGCATTCATCTGTGAAATCACGCCATCGCGTCGCAACAACAGGATGCCCTCCGGCAGCGTTTGCAGGATGACTTTCAGTTCAGACAAAAGATCATTGGCATTGCTCAGCCAGACCTGCATCTGCAACTGGTTACTCATCGCCTGCGCCGCCGCCGCGATCATCCCCAGCGTATGCGGGTGGCAGTCCTCATGCCGACCAACCACCGCCAGCACGCCAACGGCGTGTCCCATCAAATCATGCACGGGTGCGGCAGCCGTGTAGAGGGCGTGCAGGGCAGCACGATAATGCATGGCACCATCAAGCTGCATGGGAAACGACTCCTGCAACGCCAGGGCCAGCGCATTCGACCCCTGGTGCTCCTCACGCCACGAGGCTCCCACCACCAACCCTAAATGCTCAAGTTCCCCTTGCAACTCCCGGTCACCAAATAGATCGACAACGCGCACTCCTGCGTCGGCAAAGACCACTACAGAAGCCGACCCTTCAATAAACTGGTGCAAATCCTCCAGCGCCGGTCTCACCAGCGAAAGCAGCTCATGAGAAACACCAGAAATCATCGGACCACCTGACCCGTTGGAAACACCAGCAGACCCTACCCGAGAATCATCATCCAGCCCGCGATCGCTGTACGGGTCGAGGCCAAGCGCCGCGCAGCGCCGCCACGATTGCATCAATGCCGGGGGCAGCACATCCTCCTGCATAACACCATGCAGCACAAACTGCTTCCAGGCCGCCCAGTAATCATGTGTCATACCTTGCATGGCTTCAGCCCTCTTCTCAGACAATACTCTATCCAGCTAGCAGGGCAACCGCGAGAACCCACCCCGCGCTGCCCTACCATCCTTGCCCCTGCTATCGTAGCAGGTACCTTTTGCAGAGTATAACACAGGCAAAAATAGCTGGTTATGGCTGGCTATTGTAAAGTAGGCCCGGACATGTCATCAACTGCTCTGGTCGGCCCGGCCCTGTCCCTCCAGGTTCCCCCCGAAGGATAGAGAGCCTACAACCCGCTCATCATTGCTGTTAGCGGGAAAATCTGATATAGTGAAACAGACACGTAGGACTCGCTAAATTGAACGGGAGATGGTGACGATGACAGCACATGATGAGACGACGAAGACTCAGGATAGCCAGACACAGGCGACACAGGCCGCGCCGCTGAAACGCACTCCCCTGTATGAGCAGCACAGGGCGCTGGGGGGGAGAATGGTGGAGTTTGGCGGCTGGGAGATGCCGGTGCAGTATAGCAGCATTCTGGACGAACACCAGGCCGTGCGCACGAACGCGGGGTTGTTCGATGTGAGCCACATGGGCGAGTTCAAGGTTGAGGGCGCCGGGGCTTTGCCCTTCCTGCAGTATCTTGTCCCCAACGACGTAGGCAAACTCGCCATCGGGCAGGCTCTCTATACGCAACTTATTTTGCCCGACGGCGGCACCATCGATGATCTGCTCGTCTACCATCTGGACGAGGGCCACTACATGCTGGTCGTCAACGCGGCCAATATCGCGAAGGATTTTGCCTGGGTGCAGGAGCAGGCGCGCAACTTCCCCGACGTGGCCGTCTTCGACCAGTCGGATACCACCGCGCTGCTGGCCTTGCAGGGGCCGAAGGCCGAGGCCATCCTGCAACCCTTGACCGATGTCGACCTCTCTACCATTCGCTACTACCATTTCGCGCCCGGCACGGTAGATGGCGTGCATTGTCTTATCTCGCGCACAGGCTACACGGGCGAGGATGGCTTTGAACTGTATTGCGCGCCGGTCATGGTAGCGAAGCTGTGGAATGACCTGCTGGAAGCCGGAAAAGCGCAGGGTCTCAAGCCTGCTGGCCTCGGCGCGCGCGACACCCTGCGGCTGGAAGCGGCCTACTGCCTCTACGGCCACGAACTGGACGAGCAGACCAACCCGCTGGAGGCCAACCTGGGCTGGACGGTCAAGCTGAACAAGGGCGAGTTTATCGGGCGCGAGGCCCTGCTCAAGGTGAAGCAGGAGGGGCCGCAGAAGAAACTGGTGGGCATCGAGATGGTCGAGCGCGGGGTGCCGCGCGGCGGCTACACTATCTACGCGGACGAGCAGCCCATCGGCTCCCTGACCAGCGGCGCTCCTGGCCCGACGGTGGGCAAAAATATCGGCCTGGGCTACGTCAAGCCTGAGTTTGCCACGCCAGGCCAGCCCGTCCAGATCGATATTCGCGGCAAACGCACGGCGGCACAGATCGTCGCGCTGCCTTTTTACAGGCGGCAGAAGTAAGCCGGTGGCAACGTTTTCTATTTTTTCATGTGAGAAGGGAGACTGTATCGTATGGCCAGCCTCAATTATCCTGCCGATCTCAAGTACAGCAAGACCGATGAATGGGTGCGCGTGGAGGGCGATACCGCCGTTATCGGCATCACCGACTACGCGCAGGATCAGCTTGGCGATGTCGTCTATATTGAACTGCCCTGGGAGGGCGCGGAAAGCATCGCCGATGAGCAGAAATTCGGCGATATCGAGTCCGTCAAGGCCACCTCGGAACTCATCTCACCCGTTAGCGGCGAGATTGTCCGGGTCAACGAAGCGTTGAAAGAACAACCAGAACTCGTCAACGACAGCCCCTACGAAGAAGGGTGGATGATCGCCGTCAAACTCTCCAACCCCGCGCAGCTCGACTCCCTGATGACTGCCGAGCAGTACAGGGAATATCTCGAAGGTAGATAAGGTTGTCATTCACAGTGAACATGACATAATGTGATGTGGTACAATGGAGTACGCACTGTTGGGCATAGAGCAGCATCATTTCCTGCACGGCCTACGCGCAGGAAACGGGTGTTGTCGGTCATTTTAATCGTTCAGCAGCATGGCCCGTCGGGGATGCTGCTTTTTTCTTCTGATAGCTTTCTTAAGGGAGAGTGACGGCATGAGCTACGTACCAAATACCCCGGAAGACCAGGCGGCAATGCTGGCCGAACTGGGGCTTTCCTCGCTGGAGGGCCTGCTCGCGCCCGTACCGGAAAACGTGCGCCTGCGACGCCCTCTTGCGCTGCCGCCCGCCCTCGCCGAACCCGACCTCAAACGGGTGGTCAGCGGCATGGCGGCGAAAAACGTTAATTTAGACACCACCATTGCCTTTCTCGGAGCTGGCACCTACGACCACGCCATACCGAGCGTGGTGCCCCACCTGCAGCGGCGCTCCGAGTTTGTGACCTCGTACACGCCCTACCAGCCGGAAGTCAGTCAGGGCATGTTGCAGGCGATCTACGAATTTCAGACGATGGTCTGCCAGATAACAGGACTGGATATTGCCAACGCCTCTCTCTATGATGGGGCGACAGCTGTAGTTGAGGCCGTGCTGCTGGCGCTCGGCCCCGGCGGGCGCGGCGAAGTCGTTATCTCCGAAGGCGTTGACCCGCAGTACCGCACCGTGCTGAAGACCTACGCTCACGCGCGCGGCTTCCACGTCAAAGAGGTGCCGACTCAGAACGGCGTCACCTCGCTGCAAGCCCTCGACGAGGCTGTTGGCCCGGAGACGAAGGCGGTGGTCATCCAGCAGCCCAATTTCTTCGGCTCCGTCGAGGACATGACGGCCATCGAACCCATCGCGCATAAAGGCAAAGCCGTCTTTATCTCCGCCATCACCGAACCCGCCTCGCTCGGCATTCTGGCCGCGCCCGGAGACTACAACGCCGATATCGCTGTCGGCGAACTGATGAGCTTCGGCAACCCCATGAGCTACGGCGGCCCGGCCCTCGGCTTCATGGCCTCCAAACAGAAATATATGCGCCTGCTGCCCGGTCGCCTCGTTGGCCAGACGGTCGAAGAGGGCGGCGAAAAGCAGACGGGCTACGTGCTGACCCTGCAAACGCGCGAGCAGCACATTCGCCGCGAGCGCGCCACCTCCAATATCTGCACCAACCAGTCCCTGCTGGCCGTCGGAGCCACCATCTTCCTGGCCGCGCTGGGCAAACAGGGCTTCCGCGAACTGGGCGAACTCTGCCTGCAAAAAGCCCATTACGCTTTCCGCCAGATAACAGCACTGCCCGGCTACGAAGCCGCCTTCAGCAGCCCCTTCTTCGATGAATTCGTCATCAAAACGCCCATGCCCGCGCAGCAGCTTTCGCAGCGTCTCTTACAGAAGGGCATCATCGGCGGCTACGACCTGAGCCAGAGCTACCCCGGCATGGAAAACGCCATGCTTTTCTGCGTCACGGAGACGCGCACAAAAGAGGACATTGACACGCTGGTCAAAGCGTTACGAGAAATTGAGGCATCGCAACTGAGTGGCGTCGAAAGCGGCGCCGCCGCTGGAAAGGGGGCGCAGGCATGAGCGTAGAGACCTTGATTTTTGAGAAGGGCGCGCCCGGTCGCCGCGCCGCCACCATGACGGCTATGGATGTGCCGACCGAGCCGGTTGAAGCCCTGCTGCCCGCGAACATGATTCGTAAAGAGGCCGCGCCGCTGCCGGAGGTGAGCGAGATCGAGGTGGTGCGTCACTATACGCACCTGTCGCAGCGCAACTTCGGCGTGGACACCGGCTTCTACCCCCTCGGCTCCTGTACTATGAAGTACAATCCCAAGCTCAACGAGGACATGGCCGCCCTCCCCGGCTTCGCTCATATCCATCCCCTGCAACCGGAAGAGACGGTACAGGGGGCCATCCAGTTGATGTACGAACTGGAACAGTACCTGGCCGAGATCGCGGGCATGACCCGCGTCACCTTGCAGCCCTCGGCGGGCGCGCATGGCGAATTGACGGGCCTCATGCTCATCAAAGCCTATCACGAGAGCCAGGGTCAGGGACATCGCAACCTTGTGCTTATTCCCGATAACGCGCACGGCACCAACCCTGCCAGCGCCACGCTGGCCGACTACAGGACGGTCGAGATCAAGACCAATCCTGCCACCGGGGGCATTGAGATGGGCCACCTGCGCGCCATCCTGGATGAGTACGGGCCGAACGTCGCGGCCATCATGATGACCAACCCGAACACGCTGGGCCTCTTCGACAGCAACATCGTTGAGATCGCGCAGATGGTTCACGAGGCTGGCGGCCAGCTCTATTACGACGGCGCGAACGCCAACGCCGTTATGGGCATCACGCGCCCCGGCGATATGGGCTTTGATGTGGTGCATTTCAACCTGCACAAGACGACCAGCACCCCGCATGGCGGCGGTGGTCCCGGCGCCGGTCCCATCGGCGTCAAAGAGCATCTCGTGCCGTTCCTGCCGGGTCCGCTGCCCGCGAAGGGCGAGCAGGGCTACTACTGGGAAAGTCCCGGCCCGCAGTCCATCGGCAAGGTGCGCGCCAATATGGGTAACTTCGGCGTCCTTGTGCGCGCCTATACCTACATTCGCACCTACGGCCCCGAAGGGCTGCTGCACGTCTCGCAGAGCGCCATCCTCAACGCCAACTACCTGCGGCAGAAGCTGTCGGAAGACTACGAGATCGCCTTCCCGCTGATGTGCCAGCACGAATTCGTCGCTACCGCCGAGCGACAGAAGGAGGAGAGCGGCGTCACCGCCCTCGACATCGCCAAGCGCCTGCTCGACTTCGGCATGTACGCCCCGACCATCTACTTTCCGCTCATCGTGCATGAAGCCATGATGATCGAGCCGACGGAGACGGAGACGCGCGAGACCCTCGACTACTTCGTCGATGTCATGCACCGGATCGCTGAAGAGGCGCGTACCAACCCCGAAGTCGTCAAAACGGCCCCGCACACCACGCCCGTCGGCAGGCTCGATCAGGCTCTGGCTGCCCGCAAACCCAACCTGCGCTGGCAGCCTGGTCAGGAAGTGACGCATTAATATGCGCTTTCCACAGGCGCACGATCAATCGGCGCCTGTGGAAGTACAGGTTACTTTTGAGGATGAGCATGCAGAAAGAGCGAGAAAGCATGACAGCCGCAGCGCAGCTGGAGAGCAGCCAGAAGCCCGTAACGGAGCGCGTGCGTGATTACGCCTATTACCGTGAGGTCTTTCGCGGGCGGCGCATGCCCTTTGCCTTTGTTGATCTGGATGCGCTGGATGAGAATATCCGGCAGATCGCTGCGCGGGCGCGGGGGAAACGGGTGCGGCTGGCCTCGAAATCGCTGCGCTGCGTGGCGATGCTGCGGCGCATTCTGGCTGCCGATGCCTGCTTTCAGGGCATCATGTCCTACGCGGCGCGCGAGGCGGTCTATCTCGCCTCACAGGGCTTCGACGATCTGCTGCTCGGCTATCCATGCTGGCACAGAGAAGATATCGCCGAGGTGGCGCAGGCAACGCTGGGGGGCGCGCATATTACGCTGATGGTGGACAGCGCGGCTCACGTAGAGCAGATTGAGGCGGTGGCGAGCGAGTGCGGGGTGCGCCTGCCGCTCTGCCTGGATATGGATATGTCGCTGGACGTTCCCGGCCTGCATTTCGGCGTCTGGCGCTCGCCCCTGCGCGCGGTGGAGCAGGCGCGACCGCTGATCGAACGTATCGTCCAATCTGAGCATGTCTGGCTGGATGGCGTAATGGGCTATGAGGCGCAGATCGCCGGTGTGGGCGACGCTTACCCCGGCCAGGCGGCGAAAAACGCGCTGGTGCGCCAGCTCAAACGCCGTTCGGCCCGCGAGGTAGCGCGCAGGCGGGCGGCGCTGGTCGAACTCGCCCGGTCGTATGGCCTCACGTTGCGCTTCGTCAACGGCGGCGGCACGGGCAGCATGATAACGACGGGCGCGGAAGCGGTCGTGACCGAGATCACCGTCGGCTCTGGCTTCTATTCCCCGGCCCTCTTCGACAACTACATCGAGTTTCGCTACCTGCCTGCCGCCGGGTACGCCATCGAGATCGTGCGCCAGCCTGCCCCCACCATCTATACCTGCCTGGGCGGCGGCTACACGGCTTCCGGCGCGGCGGGGGCGGATAAGCTGCCGAAGCCCTACCTGCCGCGCGGCGCGCATCTGCTGCCGCTGGAAGGGGCGGGCGAGGTGCAGACGCCCATCCGGTACAACGGCCCGCTCTCCCTCAATCCGGGCGATCCCATCTTCATGCGCCACGCCAAAGCCGGCGAACTCTGCGAACGCTTTCCCACCTTGCTGCTCGTTTCCAACGGCGCCATCATCGACGAGGTGCCAACCTATCGCGGCGACGGGCAGTGTTTTCTGTGAGAATCATCGGGAGGAGGATGTTCATGGCAAGCCAGAAGAGAACGTGGTCGAACTGGTCCGGGTCGGTGCGCTGCGAGCCGAGAGAGATAGTGAGGCCGCAGAGCGTGGAGGAGCTGGCGCGGCTGATCGGCAGGTACGGACGCGAGGGGAGGCACGTGCGCGTCTTCGGCTCCGGCCACTCGTTTACGCCGCTGGTGCAGAGCGACGACGTACTGGTGTCGCTGGACGGCGTGCAGGGTATCGAGGCCGTTGATAAGGAGGGCGGCACGGCGACGGTGCTGGGCGGAACATGGCTGCGCCACCTGGGCAACGCGCTGCTGGAACAGGGGCTGGCGCAGGAGAATCTGGGCGATATCGACGAGCAGAGCATAGCAGGGGCCATCAGCACGGGAACGCACGGCACCGGAGTGCGCTACGGCTCGCTGGCAACGCAGGTGGAAGGATTGACGCTGGTGACGGCCACTGGCGACCTGCTGGAATGCTCGGCGGAACAGAATCCTGATATTTTCAAGGCGGCGCAGGTCTCGCTGGGCGCGCTGGGCGTAATCGCGAAGGTGCGGCTGCGCGTGGTCCCGGCGAAACGCCTGCACTTCGTCGCTCGCCGCGAGCGGCTGGCCGACTGTCTCGCCAATCTGGAACGCTACAAGCGCGAGAACAGCCACTTTGAGTTCTTCTGGTTCCCCTACAGTGAGTGGGTGCAGGCCAAGTTTCTGAATGAGACGGAGGCGAAGGCCAACGCGGGCGGCTTCTGGAGCAATTTCAACCAGATTGTGCTGGAAAACGGCCTCTTCGGCCTGCTTTCCGAGTGCAGCCGCCTGCTGCCGCGCGCGGCGAAGACGATCAGCCAGATTTCGGCGGCGGGCATTTCCCCGGTTGACGAGGTGGATTACAGCCATCGCGTCTATGCCACGCCGAGGGCCGTGCGCTTTCAGGAGATGGAGTACAACGTCCCCGCCCAGGATGGGCCAACGGTGCTGAAGGAGATCCGGGAGTGCATCGAGCGCGAGCAGTTTGCCGTCCAGTTTCCGGTAGAGTGCCGCTTTGTCCACTCCGATGATATCTGGCTCAGCCCGGCCTACGAGCGCGACTCGTGCTATCTCGCGGTACATATGTACCGGGGCATGCCCTACCAGTCCTATTTCCAGCATATCGAGGAGATTTTCCGCCGCTATCAGGGCCGCCCGCACTGGGGCAAGATGCACACGCGCACAGCACAGGAACTGGCGCAACTCTACCCGCGCTGGCACGATTTCCGCCGCGTGCGCGCCGCCCTCGACCCGCAGGGCCTCTTCCTCAACGACTACCTGCGCCAGTTATTTGATGCCGACGAACCGGTACCCGCTACCAGCGCAGGCGAACAGCAAACCGCCACAGAACAGGGAGGTCTTTGATGAGCGATATCCCTTCTTCCACCCCTTCACCTGCCGACTCCGGCGCGGATGATGCGATGCCGGTAAAGATAACGGGACTGAAACGCGGCTCGCTGGATCTGCGCCACGCGGTAGTCATCTCGGTGGCGGTGATGTCACCGGCGGCCTCGATTTTCTTCAACACGATTCCGCAGGCGGGGCTGGTGGGGGCGGCTGTGCCCTTGTGCTACGTCGTTGGCTTCGTGGTGGCCCTGTTGATGGCGAACCAGTATAGCGAGATGTCGCGGGAACTGCCCTCCAGCGGCTCTGCCTACACCTTTGTGGTAGAGGGGATCGGGCCGCGCTGGGGCTTTCTGACAGCGTGGCTGGGCCTCATCGCCATCGCGCTGGGCGTGCCATACTCCTTTATTTTGATGAGCGCCAATTTGCAGGTGCTGGTGCAGCGTTGGGTTGGCCTCAATCTGCACTGGAGCTTCTGGTTTGTCGCCGCTATCGGCATTATCTTCGCTCTCTGTTACATCGGCACGCGGCAATCGCTGAGCGTTGACATGACGCTACTGGCCTTTGAAATGGGCATCTGCCTGGTGCTGGCGCTGATCGTCCTTGTCAGCGCGGGGACGCATGGCGGGCTGAGCGCCGAGCCGTTCAACCCCGCCGAGGTGCCGCCGGGCGGCGATCTGACGGTGGGCATCGTACTGGGCGTCCTCAGCTTCATCGGCTTCGAGACGGCGGCGACGCTGGGTGAGGAGACGCGCAACCCGCATCGCAACATTCCCCGCGCCGTCTTCGGCTCCATGGTCGTCGTCGGCCTCTTCTACGTGCTGATGGCCTACATCGCCACCATTGGCTACGGCATCAACCATATGGCAACAGGCTATGCCAGCGACCTCGCGCCGTTCGATACCATCGGTCGGCGTTTTGGCGGCGGCGTGCTGGCCTCGCTGCTCGACGTGGCGGGCATCCTCTCGTTTTTCGGCGCCGCCCTCGCCATCGTCAACGGCGGCGCGCGCATCCTCTACACCGTCGGCGTGGATGGCCTGCTGCCGCGCTGGACTGCCATCCTGCATCCGACGCGGCGCACGCCCATCGGTGCCATCACCGGCCTGTGCCTGCTCGGCCTCGTCTCCGGCATCGCCCTCGGCCTTGCCTTCACCCCGACTGGCGCCTTTAGCTTCCTGGGAACGCTCGACGCGCTCTTTGTCATCCTCATCTACGCCCTGGTCAACGTGGCCTGCATCCGTTTCTTCTGGCGGCTCGATGCAGCGCACAGAGGCCTGAAGGCCATCCTGCTGCACATCGTCTTCCCCGTCCTCAGCACGCTGATCATCGCCGCCATCTTCCTCGCTGCCGTCCTCTCGCCCGGCCCCGGCCCTCTCGCCTTCATCCCCTATGTCGTCGGAGTCTGGATCGTGCTGGGCGTAGGTATCGTACTCGCCCTGCGTAGCAAATTCGGCAAAAGCTCCATAACCTCGTGAAGCCGATGGGGGCGAACCAGGCCAGCCCCCATTCCAACGGATGCTATCGTGATCGCGCTCAATCAACCCCAGGGGGTACACCAGCAGAGCAGAGGGTAGGGGAGACGCTGGCCGTCGCCCTGGTTCCCGTCTCTCCTCTCCCCATGCTCATAGCTTGCAGACACCTCTGGTTCTGTCTGGCATCCTGCTGTCTCCTTTCTGGTTGCCCCTGACGTATTCCATAGGATGCATGTCGCCAGATTGATGTCGGCGAGTTCTTGCCAGAAATGCACCCATTCTGTTCTGATCTTGCATCTCTTAGAGAGAAGGGCTTGGCGAACCTTGATAAATGAGGCAGGATTGCCCGCAAGGTTCATAGAGGTCCTTGAAGCAATACATCGAGCAGAAAGAGACGCACGTGGCAGTATGAGCATCGTAGAGATAGAGAACGAGGATAGAAAAAATACGGGGCGGGTGGGGAAACACAGCAAAACGGGGCTTCCCGCACGCTACCTGCTTCCCAGCGGGAACGATTCAGAATCAGAATCAGAAGAGACACTGCTGGCAACGCATGGGCGCACATTTCACTTTGCGGCGCGTTTTCTCCCGCCGCCGCAGCGCCGACAGGTGATCGTCCTCTATGCCTTTTTCCGCATTCTGGATGATCTCGTCGATAAGCCGCCGCAGGGGCGTAGCGTCGAGGATATCCGTGACGAACTGGCGGCATGGAAAGGCTGGTTTGGAGCGGGTTATCCTTTTCCCGCGCCGCGCGAACCTCTGGGAACGCACCTGGCCGCCCTGCTGGCCGAATGCCCCATCTCTGTAGCTATCTTCTCCGATTTTCTCGATGGCCTCAGCGGCGATCTGGAACCGCGAGAGATGCGCGATTTTCAGGAACTCCATCATTATTGCTATTGCGTTGCGGGAACGGTGGGGCTGGCGATGGCCCATGTGCTGGGCGCTACCTCGCGGCAGGCGCTCCTCGCCGCGCAAAACCTGGGAATCGCCATGCAATTAACCAATATTTTGCGCGATGTCGGCGGTGATCTTGCCTGCGGGCGCCTCTACCTGCCGCAGGAGGAACTGACTCGTTTCGGCAGTTCGCGCGACCATCTCATCCAGCTCTACCGCGGGCAGCGCGGGCCAGATGAACGCTTTCGGGCCTTGATGCGCTACCAGATCGCGCGCGCGCATCGCTACTACATGAGTGGCATGTCGGGCATCTGGCTGCTGCCTCGCAGAAGCCGCCTGCCCATTCTCATCGCGGGTCGGCTGTATCGCCGTATTCTGACGGCCATCGAGCATCAGCAATACGACGTTCTGCGTTCGCGGGCGGCAACCAGTTTCCCCGAGAAGTTGCGTGAAGCCGCCATCGCCTTTATGCTCGCCCGGCTCTGGCATTATGGTGAGGCAGAGGTCTCCTCAGAAAAGGAGGCGTGGCTTGAAGAAGACTGACATGCCGACCCTTTTGCTGGCTCCGCTGCTGTGCGCGCAGACGTTGCTGGCGTCGCGCGTCGTCTGGCGTCTGCTGCGCAGCGCCGGTGGAGCGCGCATCACGGCTGAAGAGGCGCGGCACGCGAGCGGAGAGCAGGTATCTGTAATCGTACCGGTACTCAACGAGCGCCAGCGTCTTGCTCCCTGCTTGCAGGGGCTGATCGCTCAGGGGCCGGAGGTGGCCGAAATCGTCGTAGTGGATGGCGGTTCAGACGATGGGACGCAGCAACTGGTCTCTCTGTACACGCAGCGCGACCCGCGCGTGCGCCTGGTGGAGACCGGCCCCATTCCGGCAAACTGGAACGGCAAAGCCTGGGGCTTACAGGTAGGACTGCGCTCCGCCTCCTCATGCTGGATACTCACCATCGATGCCGATGTGCGCCCCGCCCCTCTGCTCGCGCGCTCCCTGCTGGGCCGCGCAAAATGCGCAGGCCTGGTCGCTCTGAGCATCGCTACCCTGCAGGAGATAGACACGGTCGCGGAAGCATTGCTGCATCCCTCCCTGCTGACAACGCTCGTCTACCGCTTCGGCATACCGGGCAAGAGCTATGCGCAGGTCAATGCGGTGCAGGCCAACGGGCAGTGCTTCCTGTTCAGGCGCGAGCCGCTGGAAGCTTGCGGCGGCTTTCAGGCGGCCTACAACTCCATCTGTGAAGATGTCACCATGGCGCGCACGCTGGTGGCTCGCGGCTACCCCGTTGGCTTCTACGAGGCGGGCGAGCTGGTGAGTGTCAAAATGTATGTCGGCTGGCGCGACGCCTGGCGGAACTGGAGCCGCTCGCTGCCAATGCGCGACCACTTCTCTGGCCTCAACACCCTGCTCGGCTGGCTCGAAGTGCTGCTGGTGCAGGCGCTGCCGCTGCCGCTCCTGCTCGTCCTCTGGTTGCTGAGGAAGCGGCAGAACTGGTTTTTCAGGCTCAACGGCGTGCTGCTGGCTGTACGTCTCGGCGTCCTCTGCGGCACGGCGCGCGCCTATCGCCGCCGTCCCTGGTCCTACTGGCTCTCGCCGCTCTGTGATCTGCCGGTCGCTCTCCAGCTGGGAAAGAGCGCGCTGCAACGGCGCCATGTCTGGCGTGGGCGCATTCTCGTTCGTGGAGGTTCGCAATGAGAACAGTAAAAATCCTCTTCTCCTGTCACCTGGCAGCCCTGCTCTTTGGCCTCGGTGGCCTCTTGATCGCGCTGCCGCATCCCGAACTGTGGGATAAGAGTCCTTTCGCGGTCGAAGTCTTCAATTTCGGCATTCACTATGCCGGATCGCTGCACATCCTTTTCGGCGCCGCTGCCGTCCTGCTCTTTGGCCTGCTCTTCGTGGGCGCGCGCAAAACGCTCATCTTCTTCGTAGTGGCGACTACCATACCTCTAGGCATGGAGTTACTGGGAACCAGTACGGGCATTCCGTTCGGGCCATATGCCTATACGGATTTTCTCGGCTTCAAAATTGCCGACCTGGTACCCTATTCTATCCCGCTCTCCTGGTTCTACATGGGCTTTGTCTCGTTCATGCTGGCAAGCGTCATCGTCGCCCATCTTCGCTGGCGCCATCGTTCGGCCTGGTCGCTGGCGCTGGGCGTCTACTTTTTGACGGCCTGGGATCTCTCCCTGGACCCGGCAATGGCCAGCCAGCGCCTGCCCATCCATTTCTGGCTCTGGTACCAGAGCGGCCCCTACTTTGGCATGCCCATCAGCAATCTCGTCGGCTGGTCGCTGACCGGCCTGGTCTACATGGGCATCAGCCGCCTGCTCTGGGGCGCAAACCTGGATGTCCGGCGTCTCGCGCCCTGGTTCCTTTTCGGCATGTACGCGGCAAATACCGGCTTCGCCATTGCCCTGAACCTGAGCGCCGGTCTGTGGCCGCCCGTCCTCATCGCCATCCTCTTCGGCCTCTTGCCCGCCTCGCTGGTTCTCTTCTTAAAGCCTGCCGACACAAAGCAGGCCGCGCGAGCAGGCAACGATTCGATCGTGAAGCGCATCTCGTGGTTCAGCATCTCCACAGCCAGCAACGCGCTCAGCCGGGGCAGGGTGCAGCTTGTCGTCGAAGGGCTGGAACACGTACCGACCTGCGGGCCGGTAATGATCGTAGCGCGCCACTTTCACCACCTCTATGACGGCTGCGTCCTGCTGCACGCCGTCCCGCGCCGCCTGCACATCCTCGTCGCCCTGGACTGGATCAGGAAACGCTGGCAGCGTCCGGTGATGGAATGGGCCTGCGCAGCCGTTGAGTGGCCCGCCTTGCTGCGCCTTGAGCGGCTCGGCGCGGGAACGGAGGCGGCAAAGGGCAGCGTTTATTCACGCGGCGAGTTCAGACGCTATCTACGGCGGGCAGTCACTGACGCAATACGCCTGCTGCGCAACGGCGAGGTTCTCGTCGTCTTTCCAGAGGCATATCCCAACATCGACCCGGAGACCTCGCCGAAAAAGGACGACGAGGCCTTCCTTCCCTTCCGGCCCGGCTTCGCAAAGCTGGTAGAGCTGGCTGAGAAAGATGGCCGCACCGGCGTCGCCCTCGTCCCGGCGGGTTTGACCTATCTCCGGGACGGAGAGTGGCAGGTCACGCTGCGCTTTGGCCCCCCGCTCTTCCGCCGCGATTACAGCAGTACAGCAGAGACGGTACAGGCGCTGGAAGCGCAGGTACGCGCCCTCTCCGCTCTGGTTGACGCGCCTGTACCCGGCGCTACTCAGGAGGTTCTTCATTCATGACGCAGATACATACCGATAACATCGTTACCACATCCGCCCCCGCTTCGAGCCAGAAGCGGGTCATTGTGATCGGCGGTGGCTTCGGCGGGCTGGCGACCGCCATTCGTTTGCAGGCAGCCGGGCATGCTGTCACGCTGGTGGAAGCGCGCGAACGCCTGGGGGGTCGCGCCTATCAACTCAAAGACAACGGTTTCACCTTCGACATGGGGCCGACGCTGTTGACCGCGCCGCATCTGCTGGAAGACCTCTGGGCCAGCGCCGGGCGCAGCCTGAAGGATGACGTACCGCTCGTGCCGCTGCACCCGTTTTATCGCATCTACTTTCGCGACGGTCGCTGGTTCGATTATCACGGCAACGCCGCCGGGGATGAGGCGGAGATCGCGAAATTCGAGCCGCGTGATGTCGCCGCCTATCGCGCTTTTCTGGCCGATACGCAGCGCATCTACGAGCGCGCCTTCGCCGATCTGGCGGCGCAACCTTTTCTCACCACCGGCTCCTTCCTGCGCGTCGCGCCCGAACTCATACGGCTGAGGGCGCAGCGCAGCGTCTATGCCTTTGTCGCGCGCTACTTTCGCCATCCATACCTGCGTATGGTTTTCTCGTTTCACCCGCTCTTCATCGGCGGCAATCCCTTTCGCGCCAGCGCCATCTATAGCATCGTGCCTTACCTGGAACGGCTGGGTGGCGTGCATTTCATCATGGGCGGTATGTACACCCTGGTGGAGGCGATGGAGCGTCTGTTCCGGGCGGCAGGCGGTGAAGTGCGCTGCGGCGTGCCTGTCGAGCAATTGCTCCTCAAAGAACGTCGGGCGGCGGGCGTGCGACTGGCGGACGGCACCACGCTGGCGGCAGAAGCCGTAATCGCCAACAGCGATGTTGCCTCTACCCTGCTCACGCTGCTGCCGGAGCCGTACCGCTCTCAGCCGGAGGCGGCCCGCATGAAACGCTACCGCTACTCCATGAGCTGCTTCATGCTCTACCTGGGACTCAAGCGGCAATATCCGCAACTGCGCCATCATACGATCTTTATGCCCGACCGCTATAAGGAACTGATTTCTGAAATCTTCGACGGTCAGGGGCTGCCGCGCGACCTGGCGCTCTACCTGCACGCCCCCACCAGGACCGACCCATCGATGGCTCCGGCGGGCGGCGAAAGTCTGTACGTGCTTGCCCCCGTTCCCAACCTTGCGCATGGCGTTGACTGGACGCGCGAAACGCCCGCGTTCCGCGACCGCATTATCCGCTTCCTTGAACAGGAGGGTGGCCTGCAAGGGCTGGAAGCGAGTATTGTGAGCGAACACAGCTTCACGCCGCTCGATTTTGCTTCCGAGTTGCGCAGCCATCTGGGGGCAGCGTTTTCCATCGAGCCAACCCTCTTCCAGTCTGCCTGCTTCCGACCGCATAATCGTGCCGATAGCATCGACAAACTCTACTTCGTCGGTGCAGGAACCCATCCCGGCGCCGGCATCCCCGGCGTACTGCTCTCGGCAGCCATCACCAGCCGCCTGGTCATGCATGATCTGGCGCGAATACCATCTTAGTGGCGCCTGAGAAAAATACCTGTTATACTCTTTTGTGGGTGGAGCGCATCCCCGGCTGAGGCTATTCGGCTTTCCACCGTCTCACCTCGCCGGTTTCTTACGCGAAGATACGCCAGTCTATCCATTGGCAACAGTGTTCTGACTTGAAAAAGGAGGAAGGTATTTATGGCTGCGAAAGCGGAACGTCATGCGACGGCCCACTGGCAGGGGAATCTGCCGCAGGGGAGCGGTACCGTCAGTTTTGGTAGTGGCGCCATTAGCGAGCAAAAGTTGAGCTGGGCTGCGCGCACAGAGGCGCCAGGCGGATTGACCAGCCCGGAGGAGCTGCTGGCGGGGGCGCAGGCCGGGTGCTATGCGATGGCCTTCGCGCACGCCCTGGCCCAGAACGGCACGCCCGCCCAGAGCCTGACCGTCAACACCACCTGCACCTTTGCCCCCCAGCCTGCGGGCGGCTACAAGGTCAGCGATATGGAAATCAACGTCACCGGGAATGTGCCGGGGCTGGACGAGACGAAATTTGAACAACTGGCCAGACAGGCGGAGCAGGGCTGCCCCGTCACCAACGCCATTCGCAACAACGTCAATATCCACCTCAACGCCCACCTCGCGCAGTAGCATGTCTCCAGACAGTGAAGAGGGTGCCAGCACGGAGGCCCGCTCCGCCCTGGCACCCTCTTTTACCCTGGCCTGGCTCACACTTTGGCCCGGGATCGCTCTTTAAGCTCATCAAAAATGCATAGTACATTGGTACTTTTCTATCCTCTCTGTTGCTGGCCTTCTGCTCAACCGTTTAGGAGAGTAGAAGCAAAAGATTGCCCTTGAGAAAAACTATCTCTTAGCCGAAAAAAGGAAGATAGAGAGAACGTGAAGCTATTTCTCATTGTATTGTCCGGTCGTAAGGGAGGAACCAGACATGCTTGAAGTTTTACCGCAGATTCCAAAAATGCAGGCGTCTTATATACTTGGTAAGCCGCTTGCCCTGCCGCTTAATCTCACTATCAGCGTAAGCTATCGCTGTAACTCTCGTTGTAAAACCTGCAATGTCTGGCAGCGGCCCAACGATGATTTTACGCTAGAAGAATACGATAAGACCTTTGCCTCGATCGGTCGCGCCCCGTACTGGTTTACCTTCAGCGGCGGCGAGCCGACGCTGCGCAAAGACCTGCCGGAGATGGTCGGGCTGGCCTATCGCCACTGCCGACCCGGCATCATCAATATCCCCACCAACGGCATTCAGGATAAGATCATTCCGGGGCGCGTGGAGCAAGTGTTGCAGGCCGCGCCGGGTTCAGAGGTCATTATCAACCTCTCGCTGGACGGCGTGGGCATCAAACATGACATCGTGCGCGGCGTGCGCGGCAACTTCGAGCGCGCCATGCGCACCTACGCCGGGCTGAAGGCGCTCAAGGGTCGCTACAAGAACTTCACTCTGGGTGTCCACACCGTCATCTCCAACTTCAACGTCGACGATTTCGATGAAATCTACGCCTTTGTCACCGGCGAACTCAAGCCCGACCAGTTCATCAGCGAGATTGCCGAGGAGCGCGTCGAACTCGATACCGTCGGCATGGGTATCACGCCGCCGCTGGAGAAGTACAAACCCGTCATTGAGAAGTTGCAGGCGGGCATTCGCCAGGCAGAAACCGATGGCGTCTCGCGCATCACACAGGCGTTCCGCGACCGCTACTATGATATCGTCAAGCGCACGCTGGTAGAGAAGCGGCAGATCATCCCCTGCCTGGCCGGTATCGCCTCCGCGCAGATCGCGCCCAACGGCGATGTCTGGACCTGCTGCATCCGCGCAGAGTCGGTCGGCAACCTGCGCGAGCATAACTATGATTTTGCCTCCGCCTGGAATACCGTCAAAGCCGAGGAGATGCGGCGCAGCATCAAAGCCGGCGAGTGCTATTGCCCGCTCGCCAACGCATCGTATACCAACATGCTCTGCCACGTGCCGACGATGACCAGCGTCGCCCTGGAAGTTGGCCGGGGTACCGTCGCCTCTAAACTCGGCGCGCATTCTGGCGGCAAATCCGCGAAGCTGCGCACCCTGCCCGTCATTCGCCCTGCCGAAGAAGCTGCCAGCGGCAATGGCAACGGGCATCACAATGGACACAGCAATAACGGTCATCAAGCCGCCGCCATCGACGAGCTTGAGGTCGATGTTTCCGTTCCGCAAACGGGTCAATAGTCTGGCTTTTGCCGACCGTCTGCGAAAGGTATGATAAACATTCACTGAAACAGTAGCGTAACCTTGACAATCTCTGAGGAACCTGTCCTTGACATACCTGTATTACTATGGTATCATACTGGTATGAGCAAGAAAACAAATAGGAACCCACAATTTACTGCTTATCTGCCTCAAAAAGTGTTAGAAGCCTTACGGCAAGAGGCACAAAAGCAGCATCGTTCCATGAATGCACAATTAGTCTGGTGTTTAGAGCAGTGTTTAGGGATGGAAGCAGATGCAACTGGTCGAACAACACGTTATCCGCAAAGGTGACAGTCGCTATGAAGCTATAGATCAGGCGGCTTTTGCCTCCAAGAACCTGTACAATGCTGCCAACTATGAGATACGGCAAGCTTTCATCAAAGAGGGCGTCTATCTCAACTATCATGAGATGCATCGGCGTATGAAGTCTCACGACGCCTACAAAGCCTTGCCTGCTAAAGTCTCTCAACAGGTTCTCAGGACGTTGGATAAGAACTGGCAATCCTTTTTCAAAGCCATAGCTCAATGGAGAGAACATCCTGAGAAGTTCTCAGGCCGTCCCTCATTGCCCAGATACAAAGATAAGCAGAAGGGTCGCAACTTGCTTGTTTACACCATTCAAGCTCTCAGCAAACCTGCTCTCCGGCAAGGTTGTATTCAACCATCAGGCTTGCCTATCCGCATCAAAACGGCTCATCAGAACGTCGATCAGGTACGCATCATCCCTCGTCACGGCTTCTACGTGGTGGAAGTGGTCTCTAGCCGTGAGCCGGTACAGGCTGATGTAAACCCGACGCTCTACGCTGGCATCGACATTGGCGTTGATAATCTGGCTACGCTAACCTCAAACAAGAAAGGCTTTGTGCCACATATTGTTAACGGGCGTCCAGTGAAGTCAATCAACCAGTTCTACAACAAGCGCAAAGCGGAACTTGATGAGAAGCTGATGAAAATGGATGCTCGCCGTCGTTGCTCACACCGGCTGGAACGGCTTGCCACCACACGGACACGCCGCATCAATCACTATCTCCACACTGCCAGTCGGCGTATGGTCAATTTGCTCGTTGAAGAGGGCATCGGCACGCTGGTCATTGGCAAGAACCCGAACTGGAAACAGGAAGTGAACATGGGCAAAAGGAACAACCAGCAATTCGTGGCGATTCCTCATGCCCGTTTCATCCAGATGCTGGCTTATAAAGGCGAACTGGTGGGCATTGGCGTCATCATCACCGAAGAGTCCTACACCAGCAAGTGCAGTTTTCTCGATCACGAGCCAATAGGCAAGCACGAAACCTATGCAGGCCAGCGGCTGAAGCGAGGATTGTTCCGAGCTGCTGATGGCCGTCTTCTCAATGCCGATGTCAATGGCAGCGCCAACATCATCAGGAAAGTAGCTCCAAACGCTTTTGCCGATGGGGTAGAGGGCGTGGTAGTTCGCCCGGTGCGCCTTCGCGCATAAACGAAAGCAAGCGGTCAATGGAACGCTAGACGTTTCGGAACTATTGTACTCGCCAGAACCGAACAGGTCAGGCATAAATGGAACGGTGTAGTGAGAACTCGTATATAGTAGGGCCATCCCTTGCGGGTGGCCTGGGGAGCGCAATTCATTGTGTTCCTACGGGTGGCCTGGTGTGAGCCATGAAGACAGAATTATCAGTTGCACGACATAGCGTCGCGGTGGAAGTTGCAATGAAGCTATGCGAACCGGAGCAGGAAGCACAACAAGAACTCGTGGCGGAATCGGGTGAGGGAGAGCAGCGAGAGCAAGGCCGGGAGACGGCTCGTATTCGCGTGCTGGTGGTCGACGACTACGAAGTCGTGCGCCGGGGCGTCTGCATCATCCTCAACGAACAGCATGACTTCGAGGTCATCGGGCAGGCCGCGACGGCCAGTGACGCGCTCGCGCTCGCCCGGCAACTGCGGCCGGACATCGTGCTGCTGGACATTTTTCTGGGTGAGGGCAACGGGCTGGATTTCGCGCAACAGTTGCTGCGGGCCTGCCCGGAAACGAACATGCGCGTGGTCATCCTCACCGGTCACTGTGAGGATGAGAGCCTGTTCCTTGCGCTGCGCATCGGCGTCCACGGCTTCCTGCAAAAGGCGTTGCCCGCCGACGAGCTGCTCTCCTCCCTGCGGGCCATCTACCAGGGCCAGCGCGTCGTGGGCGAGCCGCAGGCGCTCACGCACGTGTTGAACGAGTTCAGCCGTATGGCCAGGGAGCGCGAGCGCCTGCAGCGGGGTCTGAGCGATCAGGAAATCGAACTGGTACGCTTCGCAGCCCGTGGCTGCACCAACAAAGAGATCGCGGCCCTCAAGTTCTGGAGCGAGGTCACGGTCAAGCGCAAGATGCAGGATATCTACCGCAAGCTGCAGGTCGCCGACCGCGCCCAGGCTGTCGCCGAAGCCATGCGCATGGGGTTGATTTAAGATAGTGAATGAAAGGCAGGAAATGTATGACAGAGTGTCCGCAATGTGGAACAGCAAATGAGGACGATGCAAAAAACTGTAAGGGATGCCGCGTCAACCTGTACTGGGCCTTCCAGCATTACGAGGAACTGGCGTCGCTGCGGCAGGCCAACCAGTTGAAGCCCAAACCGGATACAGCGCCCTTCCTGGTCGAGACCAGCAAGCGTATCGACGATGGCCCCACCGCGCCCTGGCTGCGCAGCACCATCAGGAAGTTCGGATTCAAAGCGGCGGGGAAAAAAGTTTCGACTATGTCTGAATAAGCGAGCAAGCAGAGGAGCCAGCCCGCGGGCTGGCTCCTCTGCTTGCTCGCTTATTCTTACCTTCTCGCACCGGCCAGGGGAGCGTTCTGGCTGGCCTGGGTGACGGAAGGCTGATCCATGCCGCCGGCGTTGAACCATTCAGCCGCCAGCAAAATACCTTCGCGCAGGTCTACTTTCGGTTCGTAGCCCAGTTCGCGCCGCGCCTTCTCGACGCTGTGCCGGTTGTCGCTGCCAAACATGAGCGCGCCCAACTGCGTCACAATGGGCTTTGTGCGTGTCAGGGGAGCCACCACCTTCTCCGCGACAATGCTGCCGTAGTAGATGGGCAGGTAGGGCAGGTGCAGTGTGGGCCGCTTGCCGCCGACGGCATCGGCGATGGCATCGAACATCTCCTGCTGTGTCAGCGGGCGGTCGTTGGTGATGTTATAGACGTTGCCGGGCGCGTTCTCATGGTAGGCGGCCAGCATGAAGCCCTGCACCACGTCGGTCACATAGCAGAAGGGCAGCGCGTTATCGCCCTTACCGATAATCAGGCCCTTCCCATCCTTCATCTTCTGTGCCATGCGTCCGAAGTGCAGGCGGTCGCCGGGGCCAAAGAAGGTGCCGGGACGCAAAATAACCGTCTCCACGTTGCTATCGATCATCAGTCGCCGCATCATGCGGTCGCCTTCGGCCTTCGTGATGCTGTACGGGTCGGGGTCGGGCTTCAGCGGGTCTTCCTCCACCATGAAGCGGCCATGACCGAGGCCGTAGACGGTATGGGAGCTGGTATGCACGAAGCGGCGCACCCCGGCAGCCTGCGCCGCCTTATAGAGATTTTCCGTGCCGGTCACATTGACCAGCCGGTAATCGGCCAGCGGGCGCCAGACGCCCATCATGCCGGCAAGATGAAAAATTAACTCGACATCTTTCACGGCAGGGCCAAGCGTACTGGCATCCGTAATATCCCCCCGCACCACCTCCACGCCCTGCTCAATCAGCTTATCCGCGTTTTCTACAGGCAGCACCAGGGCGCGAATCTGCTCCCCTCGCTCCTGCAACGCTCGAATCAGGTGTCCGCCGAGCAAGCCGGTGGCCCCGGTAATCAGCACGCGCATAGACGATATTTCCTCCACTTTTCCAGCGTATCCTGTTAGTGCATCAATAGACAAGGGATGGGAGCAAACCCATCCCTTATACTATGCAACGTACCGAAGCGCATTGATAGGGACGAATGACCCTGAAGTACCAGTCTTACGTCCTTCCCTTGCCTTCAACATCCTGTTGAAACGCTTCTGGAAGATTTCCCGTGCAACAGGTAGGCAAGGTCAACCTTTATACAGGCAGGTTCCAGCCAGCTTCTAGCGGTGGCCATAGAGGAGAGATGTAGCCATGTTTCAGGCACTTTCTTTTCCCGTTCTTGTTATTCTGTTTGTGGTTTCAGCTATCATTGTCTGGATAGCAGGTATCTATGTTTCTGAAACGACGGACATGATTTCTGATCGCTTCCATATCGGGGAAGCACTTGGCGGGCTGATTATTCTGGGCTTCATCACCAATCTACCAGAGCTTGCCATTGTCGTCAGCGCCTCTATTGCCCATCATATTGATATTGCGACGGGCGATATCCTGGGCGGCATTGCCATGCAGACGCTGGTTCTCGTCGTCGAAGATGTATTCGGTCTGGGGCGCAAAGGCGCGCTGACCTACTATGCTGCCTCTCTCGTACTGGCTCTTGAAGGCGTGCTGGTCGTGGCCGTACTCGTCGTGGCTATTATGGCGACGCAGCTACCCTCATCGCTCATCTTTGTCCGTATTGCCCCTGGTGGCTTTTTCATTGCCGCTATCTGGGTCGTCGGCATCATGCTGATCGACAAAGCGCGTCGCGACTTACCCTGGCAGGAGAAAGGGCAGGCGCCGGGCAGCCAGGCGGGCCTGTCGAAACGTTCAAAGGTGGCGCGGGCGACACACATCAAAGGGATGAGTTTTACCATGATTGTCATTGTCTTCACCATCGCTTCCCTCTTCACCCTGGCTGCCGGGGTTGTACTCGAAGAGACCAGCAATCAGATTGCGATGCACATGGGATGGAGTGGCGTTGTCTTCGCCGCCACCGCGCTTGCCTTCACCACTTCACTGCCCGACCTCTCGACCGGTCTGGCTTCAATCAAAGTTAATGACTATACAATGGCGGTCAGTGATATCATGGGCGGCAATGCCTTCCTGCCCGTCCTCTTTTTTCTGGCAAACCTGCTTTCCGGTGAAGCTGTCCTGCCGCACGCCAACAATACGGATATCTACCTTTCCGGCCTGGGGATTCTGCTCGTCTCCGTCTACCTCTACGGGCTGATCTTTCGCCCTCGCATCTTCAAAATCATCGGCCTCGACTCCCTGACAGTGTTGTTTCTCTATATCATCGGCATCGCCGGACTCTTCTTCGTTGCCAGAGGGAGATAGGGCTGACCTTTTCAGGTAAATGTGCCTTCACTCTTCTCCCATACGTGATACAATAGAGGAAAAGGACAGAGGAGGTCCCTATGCAGCTAGAGAAAGAGCAGCAAGAGAAAGCTGTACAGCCCATTGTCAAAATTCCGCCGCTACCGCCCTGGCCGACATCGAAGGCGGGGCCGCAGGCGACGCCGCCGCCGCCGGGCGAGAGACCCATGCCCACGCGCACCGACCAGATGGTTGAGATCGCCTATGACATGGAGGCCGGCGTGTCCAGTGCCCGCGTCCCCGCGCATACTACGCCCGATGTCACGCTGCCCGGCGCGAGTTCTTACAACCAGCAGGCCGAAGCCGTGGAGAAGCAGCGCAGGGCCGAAAAGCATAAGAAGGCGAAACGATAGGTAATGCGTTCCGGTTACGTGGCAATGACGCCTCTGGCAGCATTCCAGAGAGGGAAAACTACGATGGTCAAGAATATGACGCCGCACAGGACACGGCGGCACGCTCCCGGAGAAAGCACCTACGAGAAATATCTGCGCACGGAAGAATTGCTCTCGCTCCAGAAGCCGGAAGAGCAACTGGCGCACCACGATGAATTGCAGTTTCAGGTCGTCCATCAGGTATTTGAGTTGTGGTGGAAGGAAGCGGCCTTTGAACTGCGCACCATTCGCGCGTTGCTCCAACGCTTCGACCTGCTCAACGCCACGCGGCTGATGCAGCGCGTTATCAAAATCCAGCACCTGATGCTGGACAATATGCGCATGCTGGAAACGATGTCTCCCTGGGACTTTCATGGCTTCCGCCTGGTCCTCGGCGATGGCGCCGGCACCGATTCGCCCGGCTTCCACGCCCTGATGACCCTTTCGCCCCTGCTGTGGGACGATTTTTGCGCCGTGCTGGCACACGAGCAGGTTTCGCTCATCGATATCTACATCCACGCCGACCGCTACCCGCTCCTGCTCGCCTTTGCCGAGGCTCTCACCGACTACGACGAAATTTTCCAGATTTTCCGCGACCAGCACATCAAGCTGGCGAGGCGGATGATCGGCCCCGGCTCGACCGGCACCGGCGGCACTCCCATGCAGGTGCTTGAGCGTACCCTCAACGATTGCTTCTACCCCGACCTCTGGGAAGTACGCAACCAGCTCACAAAGATAGCGGACGAAGAGGGGATGAAATAAAAGGAAACCGGCATATGGCCCGCGTTCGCGAACGCGGGCCATATGCCGGTTTCCTTTTATTTCATCCCCTCTTCCAGAGAAGAGAACAGGTAGCAGTTGAAGCGCACGGCCTGCTGCAGATCGCCGAGGCGGATATGCTCGTTGGGGGCGTGGGCGCCGTTGGCCCAGTAGGTCGGGTTGCCGGGGACGGCGAGGCCGGGAACGCCGACAAAGCGGCGCAGCGCCCCCAGCAGGGGCAATGTCCCGCCCGCGATGGGGTTGATGACCGGCCTCTGTCCGCTATACTCCTGCGCGATCTCTTTCACGCGCTGCACAATCGGCTCCTCCATCGGCGTCACGACGGGCGGCGCGCCGCCGAGGACGCTGAGGCGGACATCGCTGTAGCCCTGCGCATCCAGGTAGGCGCGCAATTTGGCCGCGATATCCTGCGGCTCCTGGTTGGGGACGAGGCGGAAATCGATCTTCGCCATCGCTTTTGCTGGCAGCACGGTTTTGACGCCGGAGCCGGTGTAGCCGCTGAGCAGACCGGCGATATTGCAGGTGGGGGTGAACATCAGCCGCTCGCGCAGGGCCGCGCCGGAGAGATTATCGACGAAGGCATCGACCCGGTAGGCTTCGCGCAGTTCGGCATCCATGTCGGGCTGGTCGGCGATGGCCGCCAGTTGCTGCTCCGAGGGCGGCAGCACGTCATCATAGAAGCCGGGAATGAGGACACGCCCCTCCGGTGTCTTGAGCGAGGCCAGCGCATGCACGAGCCGCCATGCCGGGGCAGGCAGGATGGGGGCCGAACCGGAATGGGCATCGATACCCGCGCCCTCCACGTCAAGCTGCACGTAGAGCAGCCCCTTGGTGCCGAGCAGCAATTCCGGGCGACCGGTGGGGCCGAAATGCGCGCCCTCCCAGAAACAGGCATCGGCCTGGAGCAATGGCGCGTACTGCTCGGCGATGGCCGCGAAATGCGGGCTGCCCACCTCCTCCTCACCCTCGATAATCCAGCGCAGCGTGATCGGCAGTTCGCCCTCAGTTGCGAGCAGCGCGCGAATGGCGGCTAAACGGGCGGAAATCTCCCCCTTGTTGTCGGCGGAGCCGCGCGCAAAAAGCTTGCCCTCGCGCACCGTCGGCTCGAACGGCGGCGTATTCCACAACTCCAGCGGCTCGGCAGGCTGCACATCGTAATGGTTGTAGAGCAGCACGGTGTAGGGACTGCGCCCGCGCAGTTCGCCGTAGATGGCCGTTGGCGCGCCCTCGGCATGCAGTCTCTGCGTGGAGAAACCCGTCTCTTGCAGCAGCCGCTCCACCAGGTCGGCCATCTCCGCCATGCCCAGCCCCTGCGCCGCCACGCTCGGCTGCCGCGTCAATTGCTCCAGCAGGGCCTGCGCCTCGTCAGGATGCGTTTCAAGATAGGTGTTTACGTTAGTTTCTGCCATGCTCTACTCCTGTCCCAACCGCTGCAAGAAGCTGGCGACCGTGCGAATGCCCTTATAAAATTGCGAGATGGAATATTTCTCGTTGGGGGCGTGCAGGTTGTCGTCGGGCAGGCCGAAGCCCATCATGACGACGGGGACGTTCAGCACGGTATAGAAGAGGGCGGCGATGGGAATGGAGCCGCCTTCGCGCAGGAAGACCGGCTCTCTGCCGTAGACCTCTTGCAGGGCAGCAGCGGCGGCGCGCATGGGCGCGGTATCCACCGGCACCAGCACCGACTCGCCGCCGTGAATGTTGCGCACCGTGATCTGCACTCCCGGCGGGGCCAGTTCATGCACGCGCCGCTCAAAGAGCGCGAACGCTTCCTCCGAGGTTACATCCGGGGGCAGGCGCAGGCTGATCTTGGCCTTTGCCTCGGCGGGAATGACGGTCTTGGCCCCCTCGCCCGTGAAGCCGCCGACGATGCCGTGAACTTCCAGTGTCGGGCGCGCGCCCAGTCGCTCCAGGGCCGGGTACTCGTTCTCGCCCACCAGTTGCGGCACGCCCATCTCTTCCAGCAATGCCTCTTCCGTGTGCAGCGGATCCTCCCGCCAGAAGGCTTCTTCCTCCGCCGTCGGCTTGCGCACGTGGTCATAGAGGCCGGGGATATGAATATGCCCTTCGGCATCCTTCAGCCCGGCAATGATGAGCGCGAGCGCGTGCAGCGGGTTGGGCGCGACCCCGCCGTACATCCCCGAATGCAGGTCTCGCTTTGCCCCGCGCGCCTCGACCTCCGTGTAGACAATGCCGCGCAATCCGTAGACTAGCGCGGGCAGTTCCGGCGAAGGCATGCCGGTATCGCAGATGAAGGCGGCGTCGCAGCGCAGGCGTTCGGGGTAGGCGCGCACGTACTGCTCGATGGACTCGCCGCCGGCCTCCTCCTCTCCCTCGATCAGCACGCGCACGTTGACGGGCAGCCTGCCGTTGACGGTCATTAACGATTCCAGCGCCTTGAAAACGAGCATCGTCTGCCCCTTGTCATCGGCAGCGCCGCGCGCATAGAGGTTGCCTCCGCGAATCGTCGGCTCGAACGGCGGCGACTCCCACAGATCGAGGGGGTCAACGGGCTGCACATCGTAATGCCCGTAAATGAGCAGCGTCGGCTTGCCCGGCGCCTTGAGCCATTCGCCATAGACGAGCGGGTGTCCCTTCGTTGGTATCACCTGCACCTGCTCGAAGCCGATGCGCCGCAACTGGTCGGCGGCATATTCGGCAGCCTGCTGCACGTCGCCCACATGCTCCGGCAGCGTGCTGATGCTCGGAATGCGCAGCCACCCCTTCAGATCTTCCAGAAAGCGATCCTCGTGTTCGCGAATATAGGTTTCTACCTGGCTTGCCATAGCAAACATCCATCCTTTCCACCATGATAAGATATGCTCCTATGGTAGCAGGGGAGGGCAGGATTGTCCAGAGTATGGCGAGCGAAGCAAAGAGGACGCGGACAAACTTGCCACGTCCTCTTTGCTTCGCTCGCTTATCAGTCCTGTTTTGAAGGCGACCTTACATTTGTCTATTGCTCGCCCTGCTCTTCGTCAGCTTCTTCTATGATGGTCAGCAGTTGTTCCCGCGCTTCCTCCGCCGTCTGAGCGGTACTGAGCTTAAGAACCAGCAGGCGCAAAAGGGCTGGATCATCAACGTCTGAAAGCTGTCTTCTCGCAAAGCGAACCAGTCTGGGAAAGCGATCAGCAATGAGATCTATCAAAGTCTGCTCTAATGCCTCTACTTGACCCTGCTTGCGCCCCTCCTCGATCCCCTTTTCCAGTCCCTTTTCCAGTCCCTTTTCCAGTCCCTTTTCCAGTCCCTCTTTCAACCCTTCCTCCCGTCCCTCTTTCAACCCTTTCTCCCATCCCTCTTCACGAGCATCGCGCACCATCTCCCTGTAAACAGGAGTATCTTTGATAATATCAAACATTTGCCTGTACCTCCTGAGAAGCCATTCCTGATCGGTATCATTCTTTGCCCGCCCGAAAGCCAGGGAAGCCAGCGTCTGGGCGACGGAGAGTAAGTTGGTTTTGCCGCTTTGCACCAGTTCTTCAAAAACGGTCTCAACCACCTCACGGCTGGCTCCGCCTCTGGTAAAGGGCAGGAGCGGAAACAGGTTGGGTTGACCCGTTTGCATCAGCTCTTCGGGGGATAGCTCCCCTAATTCGAGAACGTCAAAGTGAAAGCGGAAGATCGGTCTGGTCGGGTCAATTTCGAGCTGAAAGGGTGAGGTGGGTAAGTGACCATCGCCCAGCACATGGATGACACAGGAACAGACCGGCAGATTGTACTCGCTCCAGATCAGCACATTATAGCGCAAGAGCCGTTTCGCCATTTCTGGATCATTGTAGGTCTGGAACTCGTAATGCACCAGGATCGGGATTCCGCTTTCCAGCGTAATTTCAAAAAGGGCATCCACCTCCAGCTTCCATTCTTTCAGTTTCTCCCGCAACTGCCGCACCAGCTGCGCGCCGGGAAACATCAGATGGATAAAGGCTAACGGATCATCTCGGATCAGCGTCTTAAAACTCTCATCATACGGGGTCGACATACACATACGCTCCACACAAACATTCTAAGAGCAGTGTACCATAACGGAAGTCGCCTGTCGAGAGGAAACAGGCGTTAAGGCTCTGCGTAATCGACCAGCACCTTCACCGGTTGTAGCGCGCCTGCCGCCAGATGGGCGAAGGTGGCTATTAAGGCATCGGCTGATACTCTAATCTCAAACAGTGCTTCCAGGCTGGTTGGGTGCTGCCGGAGGTACTGGAAATACCAGGCGGCGTGTGCGTGATAATCCCAGCCATCGCTTGAGCCGACAAGCTGCAACTCTTTTTCGTGGAAGGCTGGCGCCAGCACAAGTGGCTCTCTGTTGCCGTCGGCGGTAATGCAGATGCGCCCATCCTGTTGCATCTGCTGCTGGAGCAGGGTAAAGGCCGCATTACTGCTCGAACACTCGAAGCCAGCCGCGTAGCTTTCGCTCGTCGTCGGCAAATCTTGCGGACACAGGACATGGCTGGCCCCCAGCCTGTATGCCAGGGCGTGCCGTTCTCTACGTGGCTCAACCATATCAACGATGGCCACCCCACAGGCTTTGAGGATGAAGAGCGTGAGCAGACCCATTGTACCGGCGCCCGTCACGAGAACAGGCTCATCTGCTTGAGGCGCGAGTTTGCGCACGCCCTTCGCGGCATCGCAACTGAGAATTGCCAGTATTGCCAGCGCATCCGAGATGTCAGCCGGCACGACAATTGCCTTCGCCTCCGGTACAATCGCGTGCGTCCTGTGTCCGTAGAAAGCGACAACGCGCTCTCCCACGCGAATATGTTGCACGGCGACGCCGCAGGCCAGCACCGTGCCAACGCTTTCATAGCCGGTCATGCACGGATAGCTCGTCGGCTTGCTGCTCCGCGAGTTTCCCAGGTAGTGCGGCAGTTCGCTGCCAGTGCTAATCGCTCCTGTACGTGTCTGCACCAGCACGTCCCGCTCCCCCAACGGAGGCAGGGTCGCGCTGACCCATTCTAAACGCTGCGGGGCCGTCAGCAAAAGACTGCGCGCGGGGATGTCTCCTCTGTCTGATATAACAGGTTGTTCCATAGACTTCCTTATAGCGGAAACACGGCTGCCCTACGGACATCAAACTCACATGAACAGGTGACACATAATAGCATCTACCACCATCTGTGGATCGATATGGTCGAACAAATCTTTTCCTCGCGTGTCATAGCCTTCTTTGGAGAAGCCGGGGCGAAAGGAACGTTGCTCGGGACGGCCTTCGCCGAGAATGGTGGTGCGCGTTCGGTAGCCGTAAAAACCGGGATTGGTGCCGCCGAAGAGGGCGATGATTCTGGATGTGTTGTGTGCCGGACAGTCGCCATCTTCTCCCGCTACACGTTTCGTGGCCGCCGCCAGGTGCATCACTCCCGTGTCGCCTGTCAGGATGATATTGGTCTGGTTGAGCAGGGCCGCCAGTTCGAGCAGTGGCATGCGCGGCTCTGCGGGAAGTAAGATGACACGACTGGCATGCCTGTCATCACAGGCCAGCGCGTGCCAGAGCCTGCCCGCGCACAGCCTGTCGGTATAGGCGGGCAGAATCGCGACCAGCAGATGAGGGCAGCGCGCAAGGACCTGAGAGAGCGCCGCTGCCAGCAGGCGCGTGGGCGGTCTCGTAACGGCGGATGCGCTATCAGGAGCCACCAGCAACAGCTTACAGGCACTCCCGGCTGCGCGCGTTTTGAGCCTCGCGGCCAGTGCGCGCGCCTTCTGCATATGTTCGTGGCTCACATAGAGTAGTACCTCATCGACAGATTCATCGACCGGCGCGCTTTGTCCGAAGTAGCGGTTCACCATCTGTCTCGCCACTTTACGCATGGAGAGATTGGCGTACAGGCGGGGAAAGAAGATATCGCGCGCCAGTTTCAGCACGTCGGGATACATCAGGCGCGCGTGCAGTCGGAAGTAGAGGCCAGGCGCGACGATGCCGGGATGGATGGCCTCGTAGTGCCGCTCGTGCAGGAACGTCACCAGCCGTCGCGCGTTTTCATCCAGCACGATGCCGCGCAGCCACTGCGAAATTTGCCGCCCCGGAAAAAAGCGACAATCGCTGACGATCACGCGGTTGATACGCGGGTCGTGTGCAAACAGTTGCGCCTGCACGCGGTTGCAGAGGATATCGATGGCGCCCCATGCCCCGGCATCGTTCCTGACGATCTGGTCAACGGCGCTCAACCCGATAGCTACGGCGTCGCCAATGCCCACGTCGGGTGTGAGCAGGAAACGTGGCCTGTCCTCTCGATGCGCATATGCGGGGAAAATGGGGACAAAGAAGGCAGAGGTCTCAACGCTGGTTCTTTCAACGATGTCTACTTGCGGGAACGTGTTCATCATCAAAGCTTTTCCAGTCTATCTCTGAAATGTAGCCTGCCAGCAGAGCAGGAACGGGATGTTGTTTTTCACTACACGCCAGAAATGTACTGAGCGGTGACACGCTTGACAGGAAAAAGAGGGCGCGCTATGACATATAAGTAACGTGATGCGTAGGTATCAATGCGAGTTAGATAAATCGGTGGCGAGATCACCGCAGTGCCAGAAGGAGAATGAAAAACACTCATGAACACCCCAAACGAGCAAGCGCGATCAGCAAGCAACAAAATAAAGATAGGCGACCAGGCCCCTGACTTCACGCTCCCGGATCAGAAGGGCCAGCCGATCAGCCTCTCAAACTTTATTGGCAAAAGCGACATCGTTCTCTACTTTTACCCGAAAGACTTTACTCCCGGTTGCACCGCAGAAGCTTGCGCCTTCCGCGATAGCTACGAGATTTTCAAAGAAATGGGGGCCGAAGTCATCGGCATCAGTTCAGACTCTGAACAGGCGCACCAGAGCTTCGCCGCCCGGCACCGTCTTCCCTTCATCTTGCTTAGCGACAGAGATGGCAGTGTGCGCAAACGCTATGGCGTTTCTCCCATGCTAGGCCTGCTGCCCGGGCGCGTCACCTTTGTCATCGACAAACAAGGCCTCGTGCGCCACATCTTCATCGCCCAGTTTGCCGCCGAAAAACACGTTGAGGAGGCAATGCGAGTGCTACAAACGCTGCGCAGGGAGCATGAGTAAAAGCGGGAAATAACGAAATCAATTGCGTCGGCATCGTCATCTGTTGCTCTATCCAATCGTGCTGGTGGAGAGCTACAATGAAAAGGACAAAGCTTTTAATGGTAGCAGAGTCAGACAGCAGTAAAAAGGAAGATCGGAGGAACAGAAGAGATGGCAATAGCAAAGCAGGTATTTGGTCGCAGCGGTCATATGAGTACGCGCGCGCTTTTTGGCGCGGCTGCTCTCAGTCATGTGACGCAGGAGGAGGCGGACAGAACGCTGGAAGTATTGCTCCAGTACGGCGTCAATCATATCGATGTGGCAGCCAGCTATGGGGATGCTGAATTGCGTATTGCCCCCTGGCTCAAGCAGTATCGCTCGCAATTTTTTGTTGCCACGAAAACCGACGGGCGCACGGCTCAGGCCGCGAAGGAGGATCTGCATCGCTCCCTCGAACGCATGGGCATTGACTCTATAGACCTGTGGCAGTTGCACAACCTCGTCGACCCCATCGAGTGGGACATTGCTCTCAGTCCCGGCGGCGCGATTGAAGCAGCTATCGAGGCGAAGCATCAGGGCCTGGTACGCGCTATCGGCGTTACCGGACACGGGCTGGAGATTGCCGCCACCCATCGGCGCAGCCTCGAACGCTACGACTTCGATTCGGTCTTGCTGCCCTACAACTTTCTGACCATGCAGAGTCCCTACTACGCAGAAAACTTCAATGCCCTGCTCGCCGCCTGCCAGCAACGCAATGTCGCCGTGCAGACGATCAAATCCATCGCCTATCGGCCCTGGTGGGGGCACCCGCATACACACGAAACGTGGTACCAGCCACTGGATAACCAGCAAGATATCGATCTCGCCGTTCACTGGACACTCAAACAGCCGGGCATCTTCCTCAACACCGTTGGTGACATCCATTTGCTGCCAATGGTTCTCGATGCCGCCAGCCGCTTCCAGCCTGGTCAAACTGAGCCAACAGATGCGCAGATGCAGGAACTTGTCAACCGCCTGGGCATGATGCCGCTGTTTGTGTAGAGCTATATCCTGGCAATGCCATGACCGGCGGCCACGCGCATGGCATGCCACGTCGGCGATGATTACTCATAGCACGACCTGTCCAGGGTTGCCTTTGCCCGGTTTGAGAGAAAGGGAAAAACATGGTATAGTAGCGTATGAAGCGGATGAGTCCGCGCTGGCAAAAAGGATAGATTGCATGGCGACTGATATGAACAGGCAGGATGCCGCGCTGGATGTTCTGCGGCAGAGCGAAGAACGCTTTCGCGCCCTGATTCAGCAAAGTGCTGACGCGATTCAACTGCTCAGCGCCGAGGGAAAGGTTCTTTATTCGAGCGATTCGGTAGAGCGGGTCTCAGGCTACAGGCCGGAAGAGATTCAGGGGGTAGACGCGCGACCTTACGTGCATCCCGATGATTTTCCCGCGTTTATGGAAGCATTCGCCAGCTTGCTTCAGACGCCAGGCGGGCGGGTCACGCTGCAATATCGTGTCCGGCACAAAAACGGTTCCTGGGTCTGGGTTGAGGCTACCGGCTCGAATTACCTGCACGACCCGCACATTCAGGCCATCGTTGGCAATTTCCGCAATATCACAGAGCGCAAGCAGGCGGAGGAGCGACAGCGTTTGCTTAACGAGGCCAGCGAGAAACTGGCTTCCTCGCTGGATCAGCAGTTCACGCTGCAAGAGATTGCGCAGTTGATTGTGCCAGAACTGGCCGATTATTGCCGTATCGCCGTGCTGGATGAGCAGCGACAGATTAAAGATATTGCCGTCAATCACATCGACCCCGCGCAACTGGCGTTGGTACGCGAACTCTACCAGCAGTATAAAGACCGCGCAAGCAGCACATACGGTTTGCAGAGACTGCTTGAGACCGGCCAGCCCGAACTGATCTCCGACGTTGCCCATTATGAACCGCTTTATGAGAACGAGCAGGAGAACGCGGAATTGCTGACCATTATTGATGCGCTTGGCCTCAAATCCTACATGGGAATGCCGCTGATTGCGCGCGGCAAAGTGATCGGCGCGATTACTTTCTCCTCTACGCAGCCGCAACGGCGCTATACGCACGAGGATCTCGCCTTTGCGCAAGAACTGGCGCGGCGCATCGCTATTACGCTGGACAATGCGCGGCTCTACGAGGAAGCGCAGCAAGAACTGGCGCGGCGCACACAACTGGAAGAGCAGTTGCAGCGCGCTAACCGGCAACTTGAAGCCATCCTTAAAACCATTGACGACGGCATTATCTTGCAGGATAGGGATGGCAAGATTCTCTATGCCAACCAGGCAATCGCGACGCTGAACGGCTACCGGTCAGTGGAAGAACTACTGCGCGCGCCCGCTCTTTTCTATGAGCAGCAGTTTGAGGTGACCGATGAGCAGGGCGAGCCTCTCTCCCCGGAGCGTTTTCCGGGTCGGCGCGTCATCGCGGGGGAAGGCCCCTTGCAGGTGACGGTACGCTTGCGAAAGAAGGAGAACAGCGACGTGTGCTGGCTGCTGATTACCTCGACGGCGGTGACAGATAGTCGCGGTCGGCCCTGGGCTGTGTTAAGCGTCCTGCACGATATCACGCAATTCAAAGAGCAGGAGCAACGTAAAGATGAATTCATTGCTATGGCGAGCCACGAACTGCGCACGCCGTTGACGAGCCTGAAAGGCTTTCTCCACCTGCTCGGTCAGCGCCTGCGCAGGCAACAGGATACGCAGGCGCTGGTCTATCTGGAGCGCGTCGATCACCAGGTTACGCGCCTCACCAAGCTGGTGACGGATTTGCTGGACATTTCCCGTATGCAAACCGGCCAGCTAGACTACGCGATGCAGCCCTTTCAACTGGATACCCTCGTGCGCGAGATTGTGGAAACTGTGAGGGAAGGAACGGCCAGCCATCACATACGGCTGGAAGGGCAGACACACGCCACCATCCTCGGCGACGCCGACCGCATCGGGCAGGTTCTCATCAATTTACTGACGAACGCCATTCGCTACACTCCCGATGCCGATATGATCGTGGTGCGCCTCTCCGCCGGGCAGGAAAATGCCTGTGTCAGCGTGCAGGATTTCGGTCCCGGCATCGCCAGAGAACACCAGCAGAAGATTTTCGAGCGGTACTATCAGGTCAGCGACGCTAACCACCAGCCCTTTGCGGGCCTGGGTATCGGCCTCTACCTCGCCAGCGAAATCATCAAGCGCCATCACGGCTCCATCTCTGTCGAGAGCGCCCCCGGCCAGGGAGCAACCTTCAGTTTTACCCTGCCCATGCAGAAAAGGTGAAGCGGGCAATATTCTTTGCATATGCCCTTCCCTGGGGACGAACGTGATATAATGTCAGCGGCAGGATATAGAACAAATGTATCGATCTGGAAGAAAGCTGGTAACGCAATGGTAGAAGAGACACCTCCGACTCGCGGGCAGGTTGTAGCCTCGCTCAAAGGACAGGTCTACGCCCTGGTGCGCGCCTGCCCTCCCGGAAAAGTGACGACCTATGGCTGGATTGGCAAGGCGCTGGGCTACCCTCGTGGTGCGCGCATGATCGGCTGGATCATGAACGAGTCGCCTGAAGGCGTGCCTGCGCAGCGCGTCATCAATAGCAAGGGCGAATTGAGCGGTAGCCGGGCCTTCGGCCAGCGCGGGCGCATGCGCAAACTGCTGGAAGCTGAAGGCATCACCTTCTCCGAGGACGAGCGCGTCGACCTCAAACGCTACGGCTGGGACCCCTCGCGCGACCTGAGCGGCGAGGAACTGCAAAGCATCCTCGCTAACGCCGTTGTCCCCGTCGCCCCCACTCCCCGCCTGCTCAACCTTATGCTCAACGATCCCGCCTCGCCCTTCAGGGAAGAGATTTCGTGAGAATCGGGCCAGCCGCCCGTAGCCAGGCCACCACCGGTGCAGGCCAGCCGCAGGAGACAGGCCAGCGCCGGGGCAGGCCACACGGGCAGGCCAGCCGCCAGGGGTGGCCCTACGAGAGACGACACGGGACCAGCCGTGCAGGCCACCAGAGCAGGCCAGCCGCCAGGGGTGGCCCTACTCTATACGGTGCCAGTATGGCTCCCAGAGCCATCTGAGTGGCCCCGCGTATAGTAGGGCCACCCCTGGCGGCTGGCCTGCTCTGGTGGCCTTAAGTTGACGCCTATGAGGTCACCCCTTGCGGGCTGCGGCTGGCGACATTCATCAGGGTCGCCTCTACAAGCCGAACAGGCTCAGCAGGGCGGTCAGACAGCCTTTGCGCTCCTGGACGGTGGCGTTGGGGGCGGGGGCAAGCTGGCGCCAGGCGTTTGAGGAGCCGTTGCTGCCCGTCACAGTGGGAATCAGGATAGTGCGCAGGTTGCGTTTCGGGCGCAGGGTGATGACGGGCTGCAGGCCGGGGGTGTAGCCGGGAACGGGCTGCGGCGTGTAGCGTTGCAGGATGGTGGCGAGAATGATTTTCGCCTCCAGTTGCGCCAGGGGCATGCCGATGCAGGTGCGCGGGCCGCCGCCAAAGGGGAAGTAGGCGCCGGGCTGGATCGCCTGCTCGCTGGCCGGGTCCCAGCGTTCCGGGCGGAAGACCTCCGCGTCCCCCCAGATTTCCGGCAGGCGGTGCAGCACCCACTGGCTGACAATCAACATCGTTCCCTGCGGCAGCGTGACGCCGCCGATCTCGACATCCTCTGCGGTGAAGCGCACCTGCATCCAGGCAGGAGGGTAGAGGCGCATCGACTCGCTCAAGACCCGGTCCAGGTAGGGCAGTTTCGCTACGTCCTCTGCTGTTGGCGTGCGACCTGCCAGGACGGTGCGCAGTTCTTCCAGCAGCTTTTCGCGCACGGCGGGATACTGCGCCAGCAGGTAAAATGTCCAGACCAGGGCAATGGCCGTTGTCTCGTGGCCGGCGGCGAGGAAGGTGATGATGTGGTCGTGAATTTGCTTTTCCGTCAGCTTCGTCTCCGGCTCGTCGCCGCTCGTCGCCTCCATCAACATCGCCAGAACATCATCGTAATCGTGGGGGTTGTCGCGGCGCTGCGCTATCAGCGTATAGACCAGCGTGTTCAACTGGCGCATCGCCGCCCTGCGCCTGCCATAGCCGGTGATCGGGTTATCGATGCGAATATTGAGCAGGTCTTCCACTACGCTGGTCTGACTGCCGATGAAGCCGTTGAAGGCGTCGCCCAGCGGGCGCAACTGATTCGACAGGTCGATGCTGAAGAGGCATTTACTGACGATGCGCAGCGTCAATTCCTGCATGGCCTGCGACATATCCACCGTCTCCCCGGCCTGCCAGCTATCCAGCAACTCCTGCGTATACTCCTGCATAATGGTGGCATAGCCCTCGACACGCTTTTTGTGGAAGGCAGGTTGCACGGCCCGCCGCTGTTGCCGGTGCTTCTCCCCGTTAATTGTCAGCAAACCCTCGTTGGCCGCGCTGCTGTCATCGTTCGGGCCGCCCGCGAAGGTGCTGTTCACGAAGCTGCGCGGGCGTTCCACCAGCACGTAACGCACATATTCGGGTCGGAAGAGCAGCACCACCGGCGTCTTGCCAAAATGGATCGTCGCCATATCCCCATACGTGCGCTGCATCTGCTGAAAGTAGCCCAGCGGGTTCTGGCGGAGTTCAAGCAGGTTGCCCAGATAGGGCAGCTTCCCCGGCCCCGGCGGCAGAGTTGCCTGTGTCTGCGCCTTCGTCTGTGTTCGCGCCTCTTGTTGCCCTTGCATCTGTTGGTCATCTATCTTCGTTGCCATCTATCGTCTCGTCTCTTTTCTTTCCAGTTCCAGACAAAACGTTTCCATACTCATACATTTCTCTATCATAGTGTATCATAGCGCGGGGAGGGGAAAGAAGACAACGAAAGAGTCTATGATTCATTGCTGTCCTGCAGGTTTGTGCTTGCAAGCATATTTCCGTTGTCTGGGTTTATCATAGCACTTTTTCTGCTTCTATGGTAGACAGGTGAACATTCAGGCACGAAGAGTAGGAATTATGAGCTATGTGAAGCCACTCAACTTCTTATGTTTTGCTTTTGCTCCGCTTTACGTGTATACTAGACGTGGGGGCGATTGCTCTGCTCCTTTTCTTTTCACGAAGGATGCAACTCATTTGAATGTGAGAAAGATGATGAAGAGAAGAAACGGCTTGCCAGATTGGAGCAGGAGTCACACAAGCGAGTAGCGTTTACTCATCCCTCTTGCAGGGTGAGAGGGTGAGCATTTGTGAAAGGATGAGCCATGCCATACCTTGAAACAACCAGTATTGTCAAGTCTGTCTCCGCGCGTATAGGCGCGAACATGCGAAAGGCCCGTATTGAACGTGGCATGACGCAGGCTCGGCTGGCATCGCCCGAGTTCTCTGTTTCTTACATCTCAGCCATTGAACACGGGAAGCTGCGTCCGTCGATCAAGGCGTTGTCTGTCCTCGCGCAGCGGCTGGGCGTTCCTGTTACCCTGTTGCTTGAAAGCTCTCCGGCAGCAGACTCGCAGTCCCAGGTTCTCGGCTACGCCCCGGTGAATACCGATGAGAGCGACCAGATTGAGGTTGAACTGCTGCAAGCGGCGGTGCTGCTGCGACAGGGCGCGTATGAAGAGGCTATGCAGTTGCTTCTCCCCCTTGCCCCGTCTCGCCTTGCGCCGCCGCACTCCTACCAGTTCTTCCTGCTGCGCGGGCAGATTGCCCTGGCGCGGCGTCGCTTTGAAGAGGCCATAGCCGATCTGCGCGCCGCCATCGGGCAGGCAGAGACGCTCAAGGAGCGCGAACTGGCCGAACGCGCCCGCAATCTACTGGGCAAAGCGAATTTCCTGTTATCCAATTACACTCTGGCTGAAGAAACACATCGCGTCTGCGCGACTGCCATTGAAGAGGAAGAGATCAGCGATTCCTTCTTCGCCCTGGAAGTCTACTGCAACCTGGTCGATGATTGTGCCGCGCTCGCCGAATTTGAGAGAGCGAATCTCTATATGCAGCGCGCGCAGGCGCTGGTCGAGCAACTGGATAACGACGAGAGAAGCTATGCACAACTCTCACTGGAGAATAGCCAGCGTTCGCGGGCTGCGGGCAGGTTTTTGTCGGCCAGAGATCAGGCGGCGCGCAGCTGTGCCATCTACCAGATGCGCGGCCTGCAACTTCAGCAGAGCCGTCTCCATCAAGAGTTAGGCCGGGCGTTGGAGAAGCAGCAGAAGGCGGAGGAGGCGGAGCAGAAATATCTCCAGGCGACGGAGATGGCCCGCCCGCTTCACGATAGCGCCTCATTTGCGCAAAGCCTCATTGCCCTGGCCGAACTGGCGAGCAAGCGCGGGGATGTGCAGATGGCGGAGCAGCAGGCGCAGGAAGCTGTTACCATCACCCGTGCCAGCGGTGATGCGCGGGCGCAGGGCCAGGCGTTGCTGGTGCTGGCGCAACTGCGTCACCAGGCCGGTGATTACACTGAGGCCGACCGCGCCTTTGAGCAGGGTCTGGCTTTACTGGAAAAGATTCGCGATCACGACCTGGTTGCCAGCGCCTACTTCCACTATGCCAGCCATCTGGAGGAGCGCGGCGAAATCCAGCGCAGCCTCTCTGCCATCAAACAGGCCTACAGGCATCAGCAGCAGAACAGGAGCGGCGCGGCGATATAAAGCCTGATGCTGAATATATTTACGCGGAGAGCCGGGAGGGCGTGGGATGCATGGTGATGCCTTCCACGCTCACCCTGCCAAATAAATCTTTCAGGAGAGCGGAAACGTCCCGTGCGATGATCCGTTTCAGATGGTCCTCGTTGTGGAAGAACGAGGGAGAAGATACGGTGCCGCATTGCGCTCCGATCTGAATGAGGTAGCAATGCAGGCCCCCGTTGCTGCCGGGTACGGTATAAAGTCGTACCTCGTCCATCGCTACACTATCGAAGTGTGCCAGCAGTACCTGGCTTACACCATTTTCTATGCTCAGTTCGGTACTTTCTACCTCGTCGGGTAAGATTTCCAGGAAACGGGCAGAACTCTGTATGTTCATTTTCAGCATCCACATAGAGAGATTCCTTTCCTTCTTATGTCTTGATTTGCCCCCAATAGTTCGAGTATACTGGCGTCTGGGACTTCCTTCTACGGTTCTGGTAACCCATTGTCTACTCAACTTCTATTGATCTGGATGGACACGGGCGGGAGATGATCCTGTTGGAGAATAATAAGAGCAATATATGAGAGTAGTGGGAGCCTGACATATGGAGTCGTTGAGTAGCATTATTCAAAAATATTTGCGCGCCAGCGGACATGTCCAGCATGAACTGGCGCGGGAGGTGGGTTTGCACCCGAAGGTTCTCAGCCGCAAGGTGAACAGGAGCGGGGAGGCGCGGCTGAATCACCAGGAAATAAAGGGCATCATCAAGACACTGGCGAGGTGGCATGCCATCACCAGCCGCGACCAGGCATTGCAGCTACTGGCCGCTGCCGGGGTCGAGGCTGCCATCATGAGCGACGCTGGCTGGCAGGCTCTGCCTCTGCGCTCGCTGGCGGCGCAGGGTTCGCCCCTGTTTTTCGACGCTACTTCTTCCGCTGCCGCTCAGCAAAATCTTCCCCCGGCGGCGACGCGGTTGATCGGCAGGGGACGGGCCGTGACGCGCCTGCGCCACCTGCTGGATCGTGCTGATGTGCGGCTTATCACACTGGTGGGCGCGGGGGGCAGCGGCAAAACGCGGCTGGCATTGCACGTAGCCGCTGAGGTGGTCAGTTCCTTTGTGCATGGCGTCTGGTTCGTTGCCCTGGCAGCTGTACAAGACGCCGCCGAAGTGCCGGTAAGCATCATGCAGGCGTTGAACATCGCTTCCCGTTCTGATCAGCCGTCGTTTCAGCAACTCATCGCCTACCTGCGCAATAAACACCTTCTGCTCGTCCTCGACAATGTGGAGCAGATAACGGGCATAGCCGCCATGCTGGACGAGTTGCTCACGCAGGCTCCCGCCGTCAAAATACTTGTCACCAGTCGCGCTATTTTGCACCTCTATGGAGAATGCGCCTTCGATGTACTTCCCTTAGACGTTCCCGCCCTGCAGGAGAGGCTCAAGGCGGCGGATATTCTCTCCTTTCCGGCCATCCAGCTTTTCGTGGAACGGGCGCAGGCGGCGCGGCCCGATTTTACGGTCAGCGATGAAAATGCCGGAACTATCGCGCAGATTTGCGCCAGGGTCGATGGCCTGCCGCTGGCGCTGGAACTGGCCGCCGCTCGCAGCAAATTGCTCTCCCCGGCGGAACTGCTGGACCGCCTCTCGCAGGCCCGCCTGCCGCTGCTCACCGGCGGCCCCAGAAATCTGCCTGATCGGCAGCAAACCCTGCGCAACACCATCACCTGGAGTTACAGGTTGCTCGCGCCGGAAGAGCAGGCATGGTTTCGCCGCCTCGGCATCTTTACCGGTCCCTGGTCGTTTGAAGCCGCGGAGTCGATGATGCAGGCAATGGTCGGGCAAGCAGCCAGCCCATTACCGTCCTTTGATGGGCTTGATATGCTCGAACGCCTCGTCGATAACAGTTTGCTGGTTCGCCTGCCAACTGTGCGAGATCGTACCTATTTTATGCTGCTGGAAACGCTGCGGGAATATGCCCTGGAAGAACTGGCCGCCCATGGCGAGATCGAAGTTCTGCGTGACTGGCATGCCTGCTACTACCTGCAACTGGGGGAGGCATCGGTGCCGGGCCTGCGCGGCCCGCAACAACTGGCCTGGCTGGCCCATCTGACACAACTGCGCGAGAATTTCCGCGCCGCCTTCCAGTGGCTGCTCCAGAGCGCCAGAGAGGGCAGGCGAATCGAAGTTCCCGCCGCCCTCATCCAGCAATCGCCTGCCGCCGGTCAGGAAGGGGGCGGCAAGAGGACGCTGTCCGCAGTTGAACTCTGTCTGCGCCTGGCGACGGCTTTTCGGCCTTACTGGGAGTGGAAGGGCTATCTGAACGAAGGGCGCAGCTGGTTGATAGGCGCCCTCGACCTGCCTTTTGAGCAGGAGGCGGAGCGTTCGGCTCTGGTGGCGCGCGCCTGGGCGCTGGGCGAAGCGGCTCGCCTGGTGGATTTACAGAATGACCAGCCGCGAGCTATAGAACTGGCGGAAGCCAGCATCTCGCTCTGCCGCCAGCCTGGCGAGACCAGAGGGCTGGCCAGCGCCCTGCTCCATCGTGGCTGGGCCGCCCATGCGCAGGGCGATTTTGAAACGGCCCGATGTGTCTACCGTGAGGGTCTGCAACAGCTTCCCGTCGAGCTTGACCCCTGGTTACACGCTGAGTTGCTCTTCCACCTCGGTGACACTGAAGGACAATCCTTCAATTTTGAGCAGATGCATGTCTGCTTTACGCGCAGCAAAGAACTCTTCGAGCAGGTGGGCGATCGCAGCGCCCTGGCCGATCTGCTGAAAGATCAGGGGGGCCTGCTGATCCTGGAGAGCAAATACGATGAGTCAGTTGCCAGCCTGCTGCAAAGCCTGCGCCTGTGCCACGAGATGGATCACCGGCAGTTCATCGCCACCGGCCTCGGCTGGCTCAGTTTCGCCGTTGGTCTGAGAGCGCAGCCAGATGCTGCGACCGCCAGCATTCATTCGGCCCGTATCGGTGGGGCCGCCGAAGCTCTCATGGATACCATCGGCCTCACTCCCTGGACACGGACCTATCCGCTTACCCTCCTTGCACGCCAGCACTTGCGCCAGATCGTCGGCGACGAACGCTGGAACGAAGCCTGGCAGCAGGGCCGCAGCCTCACCTTTGAGCAAGCCCTTGAACTGGCCTACCGGCTTGGTGAAATGTGAGTGCAGCTTCCCCGACTGTTCTTTTTTTCATTAGAAAACGCTGAGAATACTCATTGCGTATTTACACATACTCTGGCCCTATGTTACTATCTTTCTAAGCGGGCTTCCACCGCTTTTTTACTGATAGGGGTATATGAACCTGTTAGCAGTGACGAAGGGTGCTAATGGTTGTGTCTTGCCCAGGAGAAGGAGTTTTTGTTGCATGTCCTACCGTGATGGCTCGAATCAGGCTTTTCCCATTGTAAATGCGCAGGCCGACGCACAGGACAGGCCGATCAGGGAATATGCAGCGAGCATACAAAACGATCTGGCGGAACTCCTCTACCTGACGGGTCTCCACGACATTCCCGAAGCTGTGACCGTCACGGATATGGAGACACGTTTTCTCGACTGGAACCAGGCCGCCGAAAAGCTCTTTGGCTGGAAAAGAGAAGAGGTCATCGGGAAGCTGGCCATTGAGATTGTGCAAAGCAATATCCCCGCTAACCCGAACTGGCGAACAGAATGGCGGAAGGCGCTGGCCGAACGAGGTAGCTGGCAGGGCGAGGTTATCCAGAAACGCCGCGATGGTACGCCGCTCAATATCCTGATGTCGCTCTCTCTGGTACGCGACAGAAGCGGGGCGGCCACAGGCATTCTTGTCATGCATCGTGATGTCACCGAGCGCAAGCAGGCGGAAGAGCGGGCGCGCTTCCTCAGTGAAGCGAGTAGAATCCTTGCCTCCTCGCTCGATTACCAGACGACACTTGCCAGTATCGTTCGCCTGGTAGTGCCAGCACTGGCCGACTGGTGTGCCATTCACCTGCTCGACGACGATGGCAACATCAACTTGCTCGAAGTTGCCCATGAAGACCCGCGAAAGGTTGAATGGCTAATGCAATGGCGCGAGCAGTACCCCATGATCTCTGACGCGCCCGTCGCGCTAGAACAGGTGATACGCACGGGACAGCCAGAACTGATCCCTGCATTTACCGATGAGATGCTCGCCGCGCTCGCCAGAAATGAACAGGCGCTCGCTGCTCTGCGTGCCATTGGCTATAACTCGCTCATGGCCGTTCCCCTCATCGTCAATGGCACCATCATTGGTACGATCACCTTTGTCTTTGCCGAATCGAAACGGCATTTCAACGAGGCCGACCTGGAACTGGCACAGGAGATCGCTCAGCGCGTCAGCACAGCCATCGAACATGGTCGGCTCTACAGTGAGTCGCAGCAGGCCAGAGAGCAGTTGATGAGCTATATCGACGAGCGCAAGGAAACGGAGCGGCGCAAAGATGAATTTATGAGCGTGGTCAGCCACGAACTGAAGACGCCGGTCACGACTATCAAGGGCTTCACGCAGCTCTTGCAGCGTCGCCTGCAACACTTCGACGACCCCGAAGCGCACCTCTTTCTCTCACGCCTGGACTCGCAACTGAACCGCCTGACGCGCCTGATCAACGATCTGCTCGAAATATCAAGAATTCAAACCGGTCGCCTTAAGTACCGTATCGAGATATTCGACCTGCGCGAGGTGGTAGAGGGCATCGTCGAGCAAATCCAGGCCACCACGACGACGCACCGCTTCTCCATCGAGGATACGGCGCAGGTCCCTGCCTTCGTCTCCGGAGATCGCGAGCGCCTGGGTCATGTCTTCACCAACCTGCTGCTGAACGCCATCAAATATTCACCCAACGTCGAAAAGGTGCTTATCCGCATCACGACGAACGAGCGGGAGGTGCTGGTCAGCGTGCAGGACTTCGGCATCGGCATCGCGGAGGACGACCTTGAGAAAATCTTCGAGCGTTTTTACCAGGTAAGCTATCCGCAGGAAAGGCCTTTCGCCGGTCTCGGCATTGGCCTCTACCTCTCGCGTGAGATCATCAGTCGCCACAATGGCCGCATCTGGGCCGAGAGTCAGAAGGCCCACGGCACCACCTTCCACGTCTCCCTGCCCCTGGCGACATTCCCGTAGGCGTCGATCGATTGTACGCGCCGCCGGGAATGAAAATGATAATCTGCGCCTGCGAACCTCATCCAATTTCAGAAGTCATTACGAGCTTTTGCGCCTGGTTGGCGTAGCAGGAAAGAGATGTTACCAGGGGGAAATGCCGGCTATGGGGATACCGGTCATTTGGCAACATCTCTCAAAGTAGTAACGAATTTACTGAGCGATTAGTGGCACATTTTAGCCATTTGTGTGATAAACGTCTCAAAAAAGCTGTGCAATTTCCCCCTACCCTCACTTGTCTATGGCGGGTATAATTATGAGAAATATAGAGAATGAACTGAACCATATGTCTCCTCTGTGGAGGAGGCAGAAAGAGGGATAATGATGCCACGCAGAAATAAACAGGGAGATGAGTTTATGACCCCGCAGCCGTTTAATGGACGGCAGACGGCCCCTGATTACAACGACGCGAGTGACGCGGAACAGGCTTACGAACTGCACCAGCACCCGACAACGCATACTGCTATGGATACGCAGTTCGAGCGCGAAGAGGGCCTGCACGAGGCAGGCAAACGCGATGTCGACCTTTATATCCGCACGTATAACACGCTGCTGCGCAGCTCGGGCGAGATCAGTTTGAAGGCGCTGGTGCAGGCGCATTACAATATCGATTCCAGCCTGCACCCGGAGGCGCGCTCGCCCTACCCCGATATGTCGGCCTTTATCTATAGTGTGCTGCGCCTGCCCGCCTCGATCATCAACTGTAACCTGGTCGTCCTCGGCCAGTCCGAAGATGTCTTTATCAATCATGGCTACCCCGTTGAGGGCTGGGAGGCGGTGACGGCCCCGGCGCGGCGGCGCAAGTGGTTCTATGACGGCAAAGAAACGCTGGCCGTCTATGTCGCCAGCGTCAGCGATACCGATGATATCGTACCCATCCTGGTCGCCTTCCAGATCGAGTGGAACAAGATTTACTACCTGCTCAATTCCGACCCCACCACCATGCAGTTGCTGGAGACGCGCATGGATCGCTCTTCGCCTGTCTTCGCCGAGATCACCAAAGTGCTGCGCGAGCGGCTGCATATCTCGCCCGACGACTGGCGGCGGCTGGAAGTCATCTGGGGGGACCGGCTGTGGGAAAACCTGAAAAAGATCGGGCGTCATCGCAAGAGCTTCTCGCTGCGCATGCTTGGCGGCTCGCACGTAGGCTATGTGCGGGCGACGCGCAAGTGGTGGGCGCCGGTCGAAAACGTGCTGGAAACGCTGGGCCTGCGAGATCGCCCCGTCTACTTCGTCTCCAGCAACACGCACAGTATCGTCAACCTCGTCTCCGGCGCCATTCTCAGCCACGAAAAGGAACTGATCGACTTCGCGAAAAGCGGGCAGGATCCGTACCTGGAGTCCGAGTATCGCAAGCTGCACGAGGGAACAGTACCCGGCAACTGGCAGAACTTCCTCTACTTCGTGGCTCGTGAGTGGATGCAGCACACGCGGCAGGGGCAGGAGTTTGCGCGCAACCGCCAGCAGTATGAGCAGGAGCGCGGCATCTGGTATGTCAACGCACGGCACGGGCTGGAGATTGACGCCCAGATCTTCGAGATTGCCCGCCTGCACCAGATGGAGATCGACCCGCGCTGCCGCATGTCCGGCATGGATAAGCTGGCAAAAAGCCAGGCCGTCATCCTCAACATTGATTACCCGCTGGGCATGGCCGCCTATCGCATGCTGCGCGAGATCATGGAGAACGTGACGCATATTCGCGGCATCTACATCCTGGGCAAGGCCGCGACGCTCAACGGCAGCATCGGCGACGTGATGATCTCTAACGTTGTGCTGGACGAACACAGCCAGAACACCTACTGGCTCGACAACTGCTTCACCGCGCAGGATGTCCAGCCCTACCTGATCTACGGCTCCGTGCTGGACAACCAGAAGGCAGTCTCCGGCAAAGGCACCTTCCTGCAAAACCGCCAGTACCTGGACTTCTACTATCGCGCCAACTACACCGTTGTCGAGATGGAGAGCGGCCCCTACCTGAACGCCGTCTACGAAGACCAGTATCTGACACGCTACCCGACGTGGGAGAACATCAACTTTGCCCGCCTGCCCTACGAACTGGGCATTCTGCACTACGCCTCGGACACGCCCTACACGCGCGGCAAGAATCTGGGCGCGGGCAGCCTCTCCTACTTCGGTATGGACTCCACCTACGCCTGCTCAGTCGCCATTGTGCGCCGCATCTTTGAAAACGAGATTCGCGCCGTGCGTCTGCAGGAGGAAGGCCAATCCGCCGAGCCAACCACCGCCAGCATCATCCCGCCCGTTGCAGGGTCGGCGCCGGTCACCAACGAATCGCCAAAAATCGGGGAAGCTGTGTAACACGCAGACCCGGATAGTGCTGCTCTCTATTGAAGAAGGAAGGTCGTTTATGGTACAGGGAACACAACAGGAGCAATTCGCGCGCGTCGGCACATCTTTGCCCCGCGTGGATGGCTTTGATAAAGTGACCGGGCAGGCGCGTTACGCGGGGGATCAGGTAGTGCCGGGCATGCTCTATGCCCGCCTGATTCTCAGCCCGTATGCCCACGCGCGTATTTTACGTATTGATCCGGCGGCTGCGCTCTCCCTGCCGGGCGTGGTAGCCGTCTTTACCGCCGAGACGCTGGGCATGAGCCAGGCTGGATCGGCTTCGCGTGCGCAGTCTCCTCTGGCGCAGGAAGAAGCGGTGTGGTGCGGGCAGCCCGTCGCGGTCGTGGTCGGCGAGACAGAGGCCAGCGCAAAAGATGGGGCCGACGCAGTGGAGATCGATTACGAGCCGCTGGCCGCCGTCATCGATCCCGAGGCGGCTATGCGGCCAGGCGGGCCGGGGGCGCGCCTGTACCGCCCGCCGAGCAGTGGAGAAAATTTTCTCCCCGCCTTCGCTCAACATGGCGCGCCGGTCGAGCAAGAGGAGCTTTCCCAGAACATGATTCAGACGGTGCCGTTGAACATGGGCGATATCGAGGCCGGGCTGCGCGAGGCCGAGGTGGTGGTCGAGCGCAGCTATCGCACGCAACCCGTTCACCAGTCCTACATGGAGCCACACACGGTGACGGTCTCGCCCGGCCCCTCTGGCCTCTTCGTCTGGTCAAGCACGCAGGGGCTCTTCAATGTGCGCTCGGCAGTGGCCCGCGCGCTCGATCTGTCGGAGCGGCAGATTCATGTCGAGCCGGTTCCCATCGGCGGCGGCTTTGGCGGCAAAGAGACCTTGCTGGAGCCGCTGACCGCGACGATAGCCGCGCGCCTGCATCGGCCCGTGCGCCTGACCTACACCCGCCAGGAAGACCTGCTGGCCGGTAATCCCGCCCCGCAGGCGATCATCACCGTCAAACTGGGGGCGAAGCGCGATGGCACGCTCACCGCCATCCAGACCAGGATTATCCTCGATTCGGGAGCCTACCCCAATATGCTCGCGGGTCTCAGCGGCTTCCATTTCGCCGCCCTCTATCGCTGCCCCAATGTCAGCGCGCGCTGCTATGTGGTGGAGACCAACAAACCCGGCACAGGAGCCTACCGCGCCCCCTTTGGCCCCCAGGCATTCTTCGCCCTCGAATCGACGGTGCAGGAACTCTGCCAGCAAATCGGCGTTGACCCGTTGCAGTTCCGCCGCCTCAACGTCGTTAGAGAGGGCGACCCGAATCTCTTCCGCGCGCGCTGGCCGCGTATCGGCATCCAGGAATGTCTGGCGCAGATCGAGCGGCACCCCCTGTGGGCGCGGCGCGAGCAGGAGAAACAGGTGGTGCCGGAAGAACTCAAGGGCTGGAAAGTCGGTATCGGCCTCGCTGCCGGGGGCTGGGGCGGTGGCACGGAACCGGCAGCCGCCCTCTGCCGTATGGAGCGCGACGGCAGCTTCACCGTCGTTGTCGGCAGCGTCGATGTCTCCGGCTCCGATACCTCGATGGCCCTGATCGCCGCCGAAGAGTTGAACCTTCCCGCTTCGGCTATCAGCGTCACGCACGACAACACCGACTCCATGCCCTATAGCGGCCTCTCTGCTGGCAGCAAAACCACCTACACGGTCGGCGCTGCCGTGCAGGCGGCGGCGCGGGATGCGCGCAACCAGCTCTTCAGCATCGCCGCCGACATGCTGGAAGCCTCACCTGACGACATGGAGATGCGCGACGGTCGCATTATGGTTAGAGGCGTGCCTGAGAAGCATGTCACCTTGCAGCAGATCGCCGCCAATACGATGAACTTCGGCGCGCCCTACGAGCCGATCTTCGGGCGCGGGCGCTCGGCCATTCGCGTCGCCTCACCGGCCTTTGCCGTCCATGTGGCGAAGGTGGCCGTCGACCCTGAAACGGGCGAGGTGCGCGTCCTCGACTACGTCGCCGCCCAGGACGTTGGCCGCGCCATCAACCCCGCCGAAGTAGAGGGCCAGATTCATGGCGGCGTCACTCAGGGTATCGGCTGGGCGCTCTTCGAGGGCATGGCCTACGACGAAGATGGCCAGTTGCTTACCTCAACCCTGATGGACTACGCCCTGCCTCACAGCCAGGATATCCCCACTATCGCCACGCTGTTGGTCGAAGTTCCTTCCGGCCTCGGCCCCTTCGGCGCCAGAGGCGTCGGCGAGCCGCCTGTCGTCCCCGTCGCCGCCGCTATCGCCAATGCCATCCACGACGCCACCGGCGCCCGCCTGACACACATCCCCATGACCCCTGAAAGGGTACTGGAAGCCCTCCCATAGGGATACAAAGAAATGACAAAGGGAAGCCGACAGGCGCGCCTGTCGGCTTCCCTTTGTCATGCCTCAGCTTGCCATACACGCCATCTTATGCTCTTATTTGAAGAGGCCTTACTATCTGTAAGTTGCTAATATAGCTCGGTCGGTTCTCTCTACCAGTCGTAGAGCAAGAAAGAGAGTGTGCATGGATACACTTGAGACGATTCGCACCGTGCTGGCAGTGCGCAGTTTCAAAGATACGCCGATCCCCGCGTCGATTGTGCGGGACATTGTCGAGGCAGGCCGCCTGACCGCCAGCAGTCAGAATGGGCAGCCCTGGCACTTTATTGTTGTGCAGGATAAGGAGACGTTGCAGAAGCTCGGGCAGCTCGCGCCTACCGGTCGCTATATCGCGCAGGCCCCGCTGGCTATCGTGGTAGCGATGGATCAGAGCCGTTTTGCCGTCTCCGATGGCAGTCGTGCCATCCAGGACATGATCCTGGCGGCGTGGTCGCAGGGCGTCGGCTCCAACTGGGTTGGCTTCAACAACCTGCCGCAGGTCAATTCTCTGCTGGGCATCCCCCAGGATGTCTCCGTTCTCGCCATCCTGCCCTTCGGCTACCCGGCTCAGCCGGTCGGCAAGGGCAAAAAGAAACGCAAGCCCCTGAGCGAAGTCGCCTACAGCGAACGCTGGGGACAGCCCTTCGAGTAAGCTTGAGTAAGGGTAGATCATCAACGAGGACAGGCTGCGCCATGTCATATTGCGCAGCCTGTCCTCATTGATGATCTACCACCCCTCGCCTCTGCAATTTCTGCCAGCCGACCTGACGGCGGGTTAGCATTGTCCAGTACGCGGTGAGCAGAGTATAGACCTCGACGAGCGTGCTGAGGTGCAGGAGGAAGTATACCAGGGGAATAATCGCCATGTTGCCGGGGGTGCGCTCGTGGTCATCGCTCAGGAAGACGAGCAGGTAAATGAAGGAGGTCATCGCCATCAAGACATAGAGAAAGCTGTAGTTGACGATTTCCAGCGAGTAGATGTAGAGCAGCAGGGTGAGGACAACGCGCAGGACCGCCACCAGATCGCTCAGATAGACTAGAGGCACCACAAACCAGAAAAAGAGCCTGTTCCTGCTCCCTTTGCTGAAGATCTCTGACGTATAGTGTACAATCGTCTCGATGCGCCCGCGATTCCAGCGGATGCGCTGCTTGATCAGCCCGGCAATGGTTGATGGCCCTTCCGTGCATACCCGCCTGCTGTATCCTGAACGACATCTCCATATCTTCAGTGAAAAAGCGGTTGTCGAACAGGTGGTACTTATAGAGAAAGCCGCGCATCTCCTGCTCCGTGCCATCGCTGGAGCCATCGTTGACCACAATCACTTCCATGCGGGAATACGTGCTGGCAATCACCGTCTTGAGCGTGGCAACCAGCCCGACTTCCTCGTTATAGGCGGGGATAATGACCGAGACCAGCGGCTCGTAGGCGCGGACGGCGCGCAACTGCTTTAGGAGCGGGAAGCAAAGTCCTTGCAGCAAGCGTGAACCTGGGCGGAATCACCTTCCCGGAATCGAGCAATCTGGCCATTGCGTACCCTTCCCGCAGCGTTTTTCAGCATTATATCATCCTGCCGACTCAGCAGCAATACCTGCGGGAAAAACGGGCTATCATAGTATGAAATTACACGTATGCTATCATAGTGTGCCGCTGCGTACCGGGATTGAGAGAACATCACATATGCCAGCTCACCCCGGAGATATTGCCCAGGATGTATACCGGGTCAGGCGTTACCTTGAGAACGATACGGCCATGCGAAGGGAGGAGCGTCTGCATTTTCCCGGTCATGCTGATCGCTGTCACCGGAGCGTTGGTTGAGAGCGTGACGCTCTGGCCGAGCGGCGTCGACCAGAAGACGCGCAGGTTGCCGCTGTAGCGCATATCGTAAATGCCCGGGAAGACGGACTCTCTGCCCAGGAACGAGCGGTTCGCCAGTTCGCGAATGAGTACAGCATAGGCCACGAAATCAGGTTTCGGCGTATAGCGGCCCAGAGCATCGCGCTGCCGGAGCAGCCCGAAATTCTGCTCCATCTTCGTACTATCGCTGCCATCGTTGACAGCATCGTACCAGAAGATTTTCTGCACGCCCGCCGCCTGGCTGAGAATCGTGCCGCGTACCAGATAGTCCGCCTGCGCGCGCTCGCTTACATGCAGGAGGCAGGATGGCCAGCCAATCTCCGTAATCCAGATCGGTTTTGCCACCCCGTGATTGTACTGCTTTATCAAGCCCTGCAACTCCTGCATCTCCTCCTCAAGCCCCTGCACTTCAGGAGAAACGAGATCAAGGGGAGCATACGGATGATCTGAGACGGCATCCATGTAAGCCAGCGCACCGTCCGCGAAAAGCTGCCTGAACCAGCTCGTATCCGTAGAAAATACGGAGCCGCCAATCACCGTCACATCCGGTCGTACAGCTTTAATCGCCTGGTAGGTATAGCGCAGAAGTTGCGCATAACATGCCGGTTTGCGCGCGCACGGCCCCGTTGAAAACGTCCCGTTATACTCGTTATAGACCTCAACCTCTTTCACTTGCTGTCCGTAGTGCATCACCAGCGCCTTCGCATAGTTGGCAAAAGCCGTAAATCCGGCAGCATCATAAGGCGTCTGCCCATTATCATAAAACTGGTTGTTGTAGTCCAGGATCAGCAAAGGATCAAGGCCATTTTGCTGCAACATCTGCATCGACGGGTCGAACGAACTGAAATTATAGTTCCCAGGCGACCTTTCAACCGCCGCCCACGTCGCGTCGTCCCTGACCATCCCCGTCCCCAGCCCGGCAATGAGCTGAACCAGCGCAGCATTATGCGTCCCCAGCAAATGCACCCCGACGCCAAAAGATGTCCTGGCACCTGCTATCTCATCGAAAGCAGAGATAACGGCAAACGAGATATCCTGGCTGCTCGTGCTACCTGCGTTCTGTTCCGTCACATGCAGCACATAATAATCATCTCCCAGCCGGGGCAGTGTCAGATACACCTGCTTTCCCTGTGCCTGCGCCTGCCCTTTCAAGATGGTCGCCCCGGAGAAACTGGTCACGCTATAGGAGATGCTATCGTCATTCCCAACAGGAGCAATCGTAAAGGCAGGATTAGCGGCGTCGGAAAAGATCGTGTTAAGGATAGCAGGATACGCCGCCCGCACATCAACCAGGTTCCGCAGCAGCCCATAGCCAATCAACACTATCAGCACCCAGAACGACGCCATCATCACATAGCGGGAAGCGCGCCTCTTCCCCGCCAACTCTTGCCTTCTGCTGAAATACGCTCTGAAAAGCATAATGATACAACTGCTCCAATCATCCACTAAAATAGCTCTGTAGCACATGTGTTTATTGGAGTAAACGGGAATTTTGCGGGGAGTTGGGAGTGAACGATAGGGGGATGGGAGAGAAGGGCTATAAGGCTGTTTTCGCAGTTTCCCTGAAGTGGGAAGATCATTCATATTATTGACAGTGAACGCCGCTTCTCTTATACTCATGAGTATGTTAGCTGTTTCCTTCTGGGTTATAATAGGGGCGGAAATACCAGTGTCAGTTGTGTAGACAGTTACATTTGAAACGGGGTATTGATGCAAAGGCATTATTCCAGAGCGCCTATTAAGGAAGCAATCATAGACCTGAGAGTTACTTTGCCAGAAGGTTTCTTTTTAGAAAAACTGAGAGAGATCTATCCCTGCATAAGCAGTAATTTTCCGACGATAGAGCCTTTTTATCAAGGCATCGGGGCGATTACCTATCGGCCAGGTTCAAGTTTTCAGGTAGATACTTCGGAGAAACAAACTGGTTTCTGGTTTAGAAGTGAGGACAATCTGCAAACCTTTCAGGCCACTCTGGAAGGATTTACATTCAACAGGCTTGCCCCTTATAATTCCTGGAAAGAATTCAGTACCAATGCCAGAAACTTATGGGAAATCTATAAAGAAATCTGTAAGCCAGTATGCGTAACACGGGCTGCCATTAGATACATTAATCAAATAAACATACCTGCTGATGAACTCATGGATCTTAAAGAGTATCTAAGTACAATCCCGGAAGTATCGCCTCACTTACCACAAAAAGCCTTGCAAACTTTCTTCATGCAGTTACAAATACCGCAACAGGACCTGGATTGCATGCTCGTCATTAATGAAGCGATTGCTCCCCCCTCAAACCCTGAGATTGTTACTGTTATCCTTGATCTCGATCTGTTTCGCCATCAGATCTGGGAGAGCGATGATGAAGATATATGGCAATTTCTTGAAAGATTGCGAGACCGCAAGAACGAAGTATTCGAAGCGAGTATTACAGATAAAACCAGGGGGTTGATCGAATAATGCCACAGATTGCGCATACAAAATCGGATTATCAAGAGATTGGAGAAAGGCTACCAACGGGTATCAGTGGGAGCAGCTTTACACTTTGCCAATCGGCTCTGCATTCTATTCAAGAGGTACAGCCCGGTACTGGAACGGCTGGCAAATTACTCTACCAGATGGCTATTCGTACCCTTAGTTCTTATGTCAATTTCTCAGAAAAATCCTACCTGCTACGATATAACAACGAGATTATCCGTGAAGCCCTTCTGCCCACTCTTAATGAGATCTATAACTTATTGACGTGGCCCGAAGGCTGGAATGGCTATGATGCTTGTGCGCCTCAGTTCGAAGCAGTACAATATGCCAGTCACTGGATTGAGCTGTTTTACCTGGATATAGTAAGCTCTGGTCAGGAGTGGATTGACCCAAATGTGACAGCCAGTGATGAGGGAGAAGTAGTGTTCGAGTGGAGGCATGGCATAAAAAACCTGACAATATACATTGGAAATCAAAGCGCAGAATACGTGATGGACTGGGGAGCGGATATAAACACTGAGATGGAAGATGGCTATGCGAATTCACCCGGCATACGTCAGCGGCTCTGGAAATGGTTGATGAGTTGAAGAACGATGGATGATAATTTTGTAGGTGATGACGAACTTCTCTATCGCCGCATTCCAGCAGGCAGAAAGCTTTACAAGTACCGCATCGATGGAACAATAGAGATTAGCTCCCAGGCATTTTCCGATCGTCAATTCAGGGTCTCCGTAGATCGTGCGGCTTTATGGGGAAACAATCCCAGACATACTCTGGGTAATGTTCCTGGAGGAGTTGTGGGTTTAGTGTGTAGGGAAGTGCGCGGCCTGGACGACCTGGCACGAAATGACCAGAGAGGGGAAATCATACAACGCTTTAGAATCGATGTAGAGCCTGCTCCCCTGCCAGATAATCTTGCCCATGCAGAGATATATGCTATTCCACCATTTACAGATGCTGACAAAAAAGGAGCGTTTCACAGGCTATGCCGACGTCTGGCAAGGCTGGCAGAGGCGAAACCCTGGGAAATTCTTCCTGAAAGTTTAAAATATTTTTCTCTCAAGATTTGCATTAAAAACACCCACGCCTCTCACCAGAGCATGGGTGTTTCTTCACGCTTCCTTTTTTCAACTGGCAGGCAACTAATCCCACTGCCCGATCTTCACATACCCCTTGAGCAGATTCCTCGCGATGATGAAGTGCTGGATTTCGTCTGTGCCTTCGTAGATGCGGGTGACGCGGAGGTCGCGGTACCAGCGTTCGATGGGCATTTCGCGGGTGTAGCCCATGCCGCCGTGGATTTGCATGACGCGGTCTACCACGCGGTTGGCCATGTTGGAGCCGTAGAGTTTGGCCATGCTGGCCTCGTGACGGTTGTCCATGCCCTGGTCGGCTTTCCAGGCGGCGTGCAGGGCGAGCCATTTCGTGGCCTGGATCTCGACGGCGGAGTCGGCCAGCATCCACTGGATGGCCTGGCGGTCCGCGATGGGCTTGCCGAAGGTGACGCGCTGCTTGGAGTATTCAACGGCCATTTCCAGCAGGCGTTCCGCCGTGCCGACGCAGCGCGAGGCAATGAGCCAGCGGCCCTGGCCGATCCACTTCATGCCGAGCGAGAAGCCCTGGCCGACTTCGCCCAGCACGTGGTCTTCGGGGACGCGCACGTTCTCGAAGAAGAGTTCGGCGGGCGACCAGCCGCCCATGGTGTAGACGGGGCGCGAGGTCCAGCCCATGGAGCGGTCGACCAGGAAGCAGGTGACCCCTCCGTTCTGCGGCGGCTTTGTGCGGTCGGTGACGGCGAAGACCATGGCGAAATCGGCCTCATTGCCGTTGGTGATAAATACCTTCTGCCCGTTGATGACCCAGGAGTCGCCATCTTTGACGGCGCTGGTGCGAATGGCCGAGGGGTCGGAACCCGCGCCCGGCTCGGTGAGCGCGAAGCACGAGCGGCGCTTGCCCTGGATGGTCGGGATCAGGTACTCCTGCTTCTGCTGCTCGTTGCCCAGGTAGAGGATGTTGTCCGCGCCTCCACCGAAGCTGAAGGGAACGAGCGTGCGCCCCAGTTCCATGGCAATGAGGGCCGTCATGACCGCGCCGAGGTTGGCGCCGCCATACTCTTCCGGCGTGTTGATGCCCCAGAAACCCATCGCTTTTGCTTTCTCTTGCAGCGAATGGTACAGGCCTGGCTCGATACCGGTAGGGTACTTGCCTTCGTTGTCCATCACCTCTTTTTCCAGAGGCATAAGCTCACGATTTACAAAACTGCGCACAGTCTGCTGAATCATTTTCTGTTCGTCGGAAAGGGCGAAATCCACTCTGGCCTCCTTCTTTGCTGAAACCTTGCTAAACTACTGCCTGGCTTACCGCCGCGCTGCCCTCGAATGGCAGTTATTCTATTGTACCATACAGATGACTCATTCCCTTTACCGGCCCGGCGCGCCGGGGGTACCAGACTGGCACACTGGCACTATAACAGTTGCCTGATCGTGTTATAATAAGATATCTTTCTCGGATGTTCGGGCAGAACATGCTCAAGAAGAAGCAAGTTGAGGAACTGAGGGGGTCAGCGAGGGCATGAAACGTAGAAGAAAGACAAAAGGCGAGCTGGAGTTTAGCGTAGACAAACTGAAAAACCTGGATCCCTATGGCGGTTTTTTAATCCAGGTCACATACTGGCGACCGAGGCCGGGTGATCCTGATCCCGCACATCCGGGTGAGAGGGTCATGCAAGTGATTTATCGCCAGAGAGACAGCGCAGACCCCTGCGCGTGTGGAAGCGGTAAATCCTTCGGTAACTGCTGCCAGCCATTGCCGTACTGGTTGCCTGTTTGCCTGAATCCTGATGGGCAGGCATTTAGCCTGCTGCGCCCGCAATCAGCACGCTTCACGGATGTGCCAGTCGATGAGGTCTACGAATTTTTGCAAAACGATGCTCGGCTCTATTGTACCGAGCATAACGCGGAGCGTAGCTTCTGGATTTACCAGGGAGACCCGCCATTTACTTCTCCTGCTGGCACCTTCTGTTTCGGCGATTTCGAATTGCTCGCCGACAATACCCTCATGATTACCGCCCTGAGCGATATTCGTATGCAATGCTTACTGGAGCTTGTGCAACCCCTCAACCCGGGTACGCCACAGCTGGAGCAATACCCTGTTCCACGCGTGGATAAGCCGGTACAGGATATCGGGGAGAAGAGACGCCAGCGCCGAGGCTGAGCATTATGTCCTGGATACCTTTATCAGAACGGTTCTCGTCCCTTCCACTTATTTTAGCGGGGCCGGTAGTGCGGCGGGTAGAACCACAGTCTGTTACTGTCTGGCTCGCGCTGAAGGAGCCGTGTACGGTGACGCTGCGAGTGTATGTGCGGGAAGATACGGCGGGACTTGTCCGGCAGTGCGAGGGGACGCGCCATACAATCCGACTGGGGGATTACCTGCACCTGGTCGCTGTTACCGCCAGCACAAAAGCCGCGAAATACGCTGGCTGCGGCTCTGCTGCACAGCGCCGCCTGGCTGAACAGCCGGAAAGCCGGAGAATTGATCGTCGGCTACAACAACCTGGGCGAGATCTTCTTCACCTGGACGGAGTAGAAGAAAGCCGTGACACAGCGCCTCTGGTATGCAGAGAGTACAGGCGACTCTCTACCAGGGGTTGCCGCAACACAACCCCTGCTCAAAGTCGATTACCACGAGACACTCGAACTGCCCGCGCTGGAGTCGATGCCTCCTCTACCGTGAGAAACGGGCGGCGACAGAGCAGGGCAAGCCATACCATGAGAAACCATCGTGGACGTGTCATGCTGAGTGGCAGCGAAGCATGACACGTCCACGATACTTGTTTAGAGCATGCTACGTTCCCCCTCGTTTCTCATAGCATGCCTGCTACGTTCTTATCTGCCATATGATATACTCTGATTGTATTCCCAGATGCTTTTCATGCATTTCTGTTCAGATTGGAAAGGAACGTTCGCAATAGATGATACACCAGCAGGACTTGCCGCCGAATTACTTTTACCATCACATGCCCAACGGCATTGAGATGATCGGGCAGTATATGCCCAGTTTGAGTTCGATTACCTTTGGCTTTCAGCTTAATGCGGGGGTGATTAACGAGCCGGAAGATAAGCTGGGGCTGGCGCACCTCTTTGAATATATGCTGTTTCAGGGGACGAAATTGAAGGATGCGCGCGCATTGAACGATGCTTTCGAGTCGCTGGGGGCGCGCAAGGGAGCCAGTTCGGGCATGGAAACGGGCCAGGTGTGGGCGCAGATCGTCAACACGAAGTTCGATGCCACGCTCGACCTGATGCAGGAAGTTTTGCTCACGCCAACATTTCCACAGGATGACGTGCAGCAGATGAAAAATATCATCTTGCAGGAGATTCGCCGCCGAGACGATGAGCCGATGAGCCGCGTCTTTGAACTCGTGCGTGCTACCTTCTATGCTGGCACGGCCTTAGCCCGCTCGTCGCTCGGCACGGCGGAGAGTGTGCGTGCCTTGCAGCGCCAGGATGTGGTAAATTTCTGGCAGGAACGCTACCAGCCCAATAACGTGCTGTTCGCCATCGCCGGGAAGTTTGACTGGGACAGGGTGGTGGCGCGCATGCAGGATCTGTTCATGGCATGGCAGGGAACGGCCCTGCCGTCGCCGGAAGAGCAGCCAATGCCGACCTCGCGCGTGGCGCTGGAACACCAGGAAGGCAAGCAAGAACACCTGGCGTTGATGTTCCCCTTCCCCAACTATACCGACCCCGATTACTATGCGGCAATGGTGATCGGCGAGGTGCTTGGCGGCAACATGGCCTCACGCCTCTTCGTCGAGGTGCGCGAGAAACGCGGCCTGGTCTATAGCGTCTCCGCCTCCAACGTGAGCCACAGGCATATCGGAGCTATGCGCATCTATGCAGGCACGACCCCGCAGCAGGCCCACGAATGTCTGCAGGTCATCATCGACCAGCTGCGCCTGCTAGAGCAGAAGGGCATTACTGCCGATGAACTGGAACGGGCGAAGGTGCAGTTGAAGAGCGAAACGATCATGCGCAGCGAGGGTTCGGGCGCGCGCATGGGCGCGATTGCCCGTTCCTGGTGGTACGAGCGCCAGATTCGCACCATCCAGCAGGTCAAAGAGCTGATCGACGCAGTGACGCTGGAGCAGGTCATGGCCGTGCTGCATCGCTTCTCGCCCCTGGCCCCGCTGGTCGTGGCCGCTATCGGCCCCCTGGATGAACCCACGCTGGTGGGGAATACGCTGGCAAACGGCTAAATTGCCATCACCAGCAAGATAGTAATGATAGCAATGGCGATGAGGATGAGCGGGCCGAGGGTGCGCAGGGTGGGACCCTCTTTGCCGGGGAGACCGGCGCTGGTGGCGGCGAGAATGACGCGAGCGGGTGCAACCATGGTGACGATGGAACCGGCGGCGTTCTGGCCGCCCATAATCCAGTCGAGGGGCAGCGAGACGCGCAGGCTGGCGTTGCGCTGGAGCAGGGCAAACATGGCGTTGCCGCCCGCGTTGGAGCCGGTCAGCCAGCCGCCGAGCGCGCCGAGCCAGGGGGCGATCCAGCCGTAGTTGTGGCCGAGCGCGGCGGCAGCCGTACCCAGCACGTTGGTCATGCCGCTAAAGAGCATGATTTCGGCCATCGCCAGGAAGCAGATGATGGCGAGGGCGCTTAACGAGAACTGCCGCCACGTGCGCGCCGTTGCCTCGCGCGCTCCCTGTCCATCAATGCGCAGCAGCGGGATGGCGAAGAGGGCCGCGAGTAGCACCCAGAAGCCGGGCGTGTAGAGCAGGGGCAGGCGCAGCCCGACGGCGGGAAGAGATAGCACTGCCACCCCTTGCAGCCACTGCCTCACCGGCCCTACCAGTCGCGTCACCAGCAGGCAGGCTGTCAAAAAGAGATAGGGTGCTACAGCCTGCCAGAGCGGAGTAGTGTTGCTATCCGGCGAGGCGACAGGAACGGGCATATCTCTTCTGTTGCCGGTAACATAGCCGCATCCCACCAGCACGAGCATGACGAGGGCGCCGGCGAGGATGCCCGCAAGTTCGATGCCGGGAAGCTGGCTGAAGAACCATTCGCCGACGCTGAGTGCGGCCCCGGCCAGCAGGGCGACGGGCCACCAGCGCAGCATAGCGCGTTTGCCGCCGCTCATGAAGAGGGCGACGAGTCCGAAGCCGAAGGGCAGCGGGGCCATGAGCAGGGCCGTGCGCATGCCGAGCAGGCCCGAATCGAGCTTTGTCAGTTGCGCCCCCAGTTCGATACCGACGGCCAGCCCGCCCCAGGGAACGGCGATCTGCGCCAGCAGGCCGAGCAGGGCGGCAGGCAACGCCTCGAAGCCGATGGCGAACAGGATGGGGATGATGACGACGGTGCCAACGCCAAAGCCACTGGCCGACTCGATAAACGGGCCGAGGCCAAGCACCAGCAGCAATACCTGCAGGTCGCGGTCGGGACACAGGTAGGCAATGCCCCTTGCCAGCGCATCCATGCTGCCCGTCGCGCTCTGCAACTGGTAGAGCAACAGCGCGGGGAACAGCACCGTCAGCACCGTCAGCGAGGTGGTAAAGCCCTCGGCCAGCGCCAGCAGCAGCGGCACGGGAGCCAGGCGAAAGGCGGGGATGAGTACGGCCAGCAGCACAGCCCCCGCCAGCGCCGCCACCCCCGCCTGCAAGCTGCTGCGTTGAAAAACCACCAGCATAAGCAGGGCGATCACCAGGGGCAGCGTCGCCAGTGCCGTCATCAACACAACCTGCATATATGAGCCTGTCTCCTTCTTAGACCACTGAAAAGCAGCTCGCCTCTCTGTCATGCTGAGTGAAGCGAAGCATCTGAGGGAGCTGTACTGATCAACCGGTCACTTTAGATGCTTCGCTTCACTCAGCATGACATATTCGGGTCACTCTTCAGTAGCATGCTACCGTTCCTGCTTTTCATTGTGCCACACAGAGAGAGGAATCGTGAGAGCCGGTGCAGGGTCATGAACAGCGTTGACTCTTTCTCTGTCCCTCGCGCCTCTCTCCTTTGCAATACTTTTGCCGGTTGTGGCGTCTCTTGCTAGTGAGAAAAGCATGCGAACGAAAGAGGGACAGGTATGGCTCATGCAAAGGGACGGCAGGCGCGGGGGAAGGCGCTGGTGCCGCCGACGGTGACGCTGGCGCTGTGGCGGCTGCGGCGCACGTGGCGGCTGCTGATAATTACAGGCGCGGGCATGGTGGCCGCCGTCATGCTGGTCTGCGCGGTGCCGCTCTATTCACAGGTCTCAATGACTGCCGGGTTGCGCGGCATCCTCAACGCGGCCCCGCAGAACGCTGATATTATCGTCTATAGCGTTGGAGAACAGATCAGCGCGTCGTTTCTCAATAAGGTCAATGGCGAACTGAACCAGCAATTTCAGCAGACGCTGGGGCCGTATCTACTTCCTCCGCAATTTTCCGTGCAGACACAGGTCTATTTTCTTGCCCAACCTGCCAGAACGGGAAAATATTTAGATACCATTAACCAGATGCAGTTCTATGGCGGCTCGATGCCGCAGGTCGCGCCTCATATCGCACTCTTACAGGGGCGGCTGCCGCGGGACAATGCGCAGGAGCTAGAGGTCGCCCTGCCGGTACAGGCCGCGCGCCTGCTCAAAGCGCAGATAGGGAGCCTGCTGCACATCGATGTCGCCTTTGTGCAGATTCCCACAGAGCGCGTCGTGGAGTATTTGCCGGTGCGCGTGGTGGGCATCTTCGACGTGAAGAATGCCGCCGAGCCGTTCTGGCACCAGCTCAGCTTTGATGTCATGCCGCGCGGCGCGCCTCCCCTTCAGGGCAATATCTATACCGGCCTGATCTCGAATGCGAATTTCATCTCCCTCTTCTCGCGCATCTTCGCGCAGCAACAATTCACCGCCCTCACGCTGGAAGAGGCGGTCAGCTACTACTGGTATTACCGGCTGGACAGCGCCCGTATCGGCATCAACGACCTGGATACTGTTCTTACGGGCATCAATGAAACGCAGGTCAATATCTCGAACAATTTTGATCTCAACCAGGCCCCCTATGTGGATCAGACGAAGACCATCCTGCCCTCGGATATCCTGGAACAGTTCGCGGCGCGCGTCCCCGTTGCCCGCGTGCCGGTGATGAGCCTGCTCTTTCTGGTGCTGGCCCTTGTCCTCTTCTTTGTGAGCATGATGGCCGACCTGCTGGTTGACCGGCAGGCGGAGACCATCGCCGTGCTGCGCTCGCGTGGGGCCAGCCGGAGCCAGATTTTCGGCTCGCTGCTCACGCAAGGCCTGGGACTGGGCATCGTGGCCCTCGTGCCGGGGCCGCTGCTGGCCTTGCTGCTGGTGCAGATCGTCGCGCGGCGCACCTTCTCGACTACTGATCTGTCGGCCCTCAGCCTGCTGACGAACGATCCCTGGCAGACGCTGTGGGATTTGCGCTGGTACGTGCTTGCCTCGGTGGGCGTGGGCGTCCTCGCCATGATTGTCTCGCTCTTCCGCACGGTCAGCCGCGACGTTCTCTCCATGCGCCGCGAGACGGCCCGCACCGGCAGCCGCCCGCTCTGGCAGCGACTGAATCTGGATATTGTGGCGGCCATCATCATGCTGGTGGGCTATGGCACCTCGCTCTACGTCACCGGCTCCGGCGTGCTGGACCCGCAGTTGCAACTGCTGCTGCTCACCCCACTCACGCTGGTCGGGGCCGTGTTCCTGCTGCTGGCCTGCCTGCTGCTCTTCCTGCGCCTCTTCCCGCTGCTGTTGCAGTGGGGGTCGTGGCTGGCGACGCGCTCCCGGAGCGCCTCCCCTGTGCTGGCGCTGGCGCAGATGGCGCGCGCGCCTCGTCAATCGCTGCGCATGACGCTGCTGCTGGCCCTGGCCACCGCCTTCGCCATCTTCACCCTCGTCTTCACCGCCTCGCAGCAGCAGCGCATCGTCGATGTCTCCGACTACCAGGGCGGCGCCGATTTCAGTGGCTCGCTCTCCGACCAGCCGCTTTCGCTCTTGCAGCAGATTACGACAAGTTATCGCCGTATTCCGGGCGTTCTTTCCGCCACCGTCGGTTGCGCCGACACGGCGACGGCGGGCAACGGTAGCGCGCTCTCCTTCACCGTCGAAATTCGCGGCGTGGACGCCAATAATTTTGCGCAGACGGCCATCTGGACGCCGCAGGACTCTACGCAGTCGCTCTCCTCTCTGATGGGACAATTGATCCGGCAGCGAGATACAGCCCTCAGGCAAAACGTCGTTCCAGCCATCGTCGATGCCGCCACCTGGAACCAGTTGAACCTGTATCCCGGCGCGCCCTTCACGCTCGACTTCAGTGATGGCACCGTCGATTTCGTGGCTCTGGCCGAGGTGCAGCATGTCCCGACCATCAGCGACAACGCGGGTTATGGCAATGCCAGTAGCACGGTCTCTTCTGGCGGTATTCTGGTTGATTACCAGACGTATGCCAGCGTGTACCAGAGTTTGTTTTTCTCCAGCAGCGGCGGGAGCGTCCCCATCAACTATATCTGGCTGCGCACGAAGAGCGACGCGAAATCGCTGGCGAGCGTGCGTCATGCCCTGAGTACGGGGCCGCTCCAGCTTTCGTCCGTCTATGACCGGCGCGCCACCAGCGAAACGCTGCACAACGACCCGCTCTACCTGGATCTGATCGTCCTGCTGGCGCTGGGAGCCTCGACCGCGCTCCTGCTGGCGCTGGTGGGCAACCTGATCGCCTCCTGGCTCAGCGCGCACAATCGTTTGACCGGTTTTGCCGTGCTGCGCGCCCTGGGGACGCCACCCCGGCAAATTGCCAGTGTATTGACGTGGGAGCAGGGGATTATCTATACTACAGCTATTGTGCTGGGCATGATTTTTGGCTTCCTGCTCTCGGCGCTGGCTGTGCCGGTGCTGGTCTTCACCAGCGTCGGCTCCAGCGGTGCTAACAGCGATATCTCCAGAGGGGCCTTTTACATCGCTCAGAGCGTGCCGCCGATTCAGGTTATCGTCCCGCTCTCTGTGGGCATCGCCCTTGTCGCGCTTATCGTTATCTGTGTCATCGCGCTTGGCATGATGATCCGCGTCGCCTCGCGCCCCTCCATCGGCCAGACGCTGCGCTTAAACGAGGATTGATAATTCTATCTTTTGAGGAGAGGCTATGACACAACCGATCATTGTTTGTGAGAATCTGGTCAAAATCTACAAGGTGGCGGACCTGGAAGTGGTGGCGCTGCAAGGGCTGGACCTGGAAGTGCAGCAGGGCGAGATGATGGCGATTGTGGGCGCTTCCGGGTCGGGCAAGACGACGCTGATGAACATTCTCGGCGGGCTGGACGTGCCGAGCGCAGGCAAAGCCATCGTGGACGGTAACGACCTGACGCGCCTGAGCGAGGCGCAACGCATCGCCTATCGCCGCTATGTCGTGGGCCATATCTGGCAGCAGAGCGGGCGCAACCTCTTGCCGGAGTTGAGCGCGCAGGCCAACATTGAACTGCCGCAATTGTTAGGCGGTGTCGGCTCGGTGCGGCGCTCGCAGCGGGCGCGCGAACTGCTCGAACTGGTGGGTCTCGGCGGGCGCGAGAAGAACATGCCCGACCAGCTCTCCGGCGGCGAGCAGCAGCGCGTCGCCATCGCCATCGCTATCGCCAATGACCCTGTGCTGCTGCTGGCCGACGAGCCGACCGGCGAACTGGACTCCGTCACCGCTCACGAGGTGATTGGCTTGCTGCGCGACCTCAACCAGCGGCTCGGCCTGACCATCATCATTGTCACGCACGATGTCGCCATCGCGGGTATGGCCGACCGCACCATCGCCATTCGGGACGGGCGCACCAGCACGGAGACGGTGCGCCGCGAGGCTCCCCTGGAGGAACCGGCAGAGAACACGCTGGCCGCCAGCGCCGTCATTGGCCTTTCCAGCAAGACGCACCGCGAATCGGTGCTTATTGATCGCGTGGGGCGCCTGCAACTGCCCAAAGAGGCGCTGGAAAACATCCCCTTCAACGGGCGCGCCGAGGTGCGCATCACTGAAGACCATGTAGAATTGTGGCCCCTGCGCGTCGAGGCCAGCACGGCCAATGGCAACGGAAACGGCAAGGGCGCGGCTACACAGCAAACACAGTCAGCGGAAGAGGAGCAATAGTTATGGAGACGGTAGCTGTCAAGACCATTGCCGAGGCGCGCGGGGTGACGCGCGACTTTCGCGGCGGCGGTGGCATCGTGCATGCCCTGCGCGGCATCGATTTGCGCGTCGGGCCGGGCGAGTTCGTGGCCCTGCGCGGGCGTTCCGGCTCCGGCAAGACCACCCTGCTCAACATCTTGATCGGCCTCGACGACCCGACAGAGGGCAAGGTTTACATTCTGGAACGCGACCTTTCCCGGCTTGATGAATCGGCCCGCGCCCGTATGAGGCGTGAGAGCATCGGTATGATGTTCCAGAACGCGCACCTCTTCCCCGCGCTCACCGCGCAGGAAAACGTCGAAATTCCCCTGCGCCTGGCGCGCATGGAGGCCGGGGAGCGCACGCGCCGCTCGCTGGATGCGTTGGAGCGGGTGGGGCTGAAGGCCAGGGCGCACCATCGCGGCCTCGAACTCTCCGGCGGCGAGCAGCAGCGCGTCGCCCTCGCCCGCGCGCTCGTGCATACCCCGCGCTTCATCGTCGCCGACGAGCCGACCGGCAACCTGGACTCGCTAACGGGCCGTACCATCGCCCGCCTGCTGGCAGAAATCGCCCACACGCAGCAGATCGGCATGCTCATCGCCACTCACGACATGACCGTCGTCAACGAGGCCGACCGCGTGGTAGAAATCTCCGACGGACGCATCCTGGGGGGATAGTGCAAAAGTGCCTGACTTTTTCGAGTGTGATGATATACTTTCCTACGCAGGAATCGTCTCCTTTTCTCGCTTCCCGTTTGGGATTGAAAGAAGCATCTCTACGAACGTCTCGGTTTCGTCGCCGAGGAATGCCGCAAAATGAGCGTGATTGCGTGGAGAGAACTCAAGGACGAGTGGTTGATGGCCCGCTATCGCCAGGCTATCCCACCGCCCTGCCCCAGGCCAGCCGCCAGGGGTGGCCCCATAGGGGTTAACGGAAGCCCGTGCGAGGGCGACGCAGGCCACCCGCCAGGGCTGGCCCTACTATAGACGACCGCTTCCCTGGCCCCACGAGATGTTCGTGTAGAGTAGGGCCAGCCCTTGCGGCTGGCCTGCTGCCAGTCGTCCCAGCCCAGCCGCAAGGGGTGGCCCTACTCTATACACGATATGGTTCACGCGGCTTATGGAGGGGTCGTCTATAGTAGGGCCAGCCCTTGCGGCTGGCCTGGGGACGCGGGTGGCTGGCCTGCGGGATGGCCGATGTGCTGGGGGGCGGTCGGGCTGCTGGCGACAGAACTTAGAACCCACCCCGCGAGTGAATCACCTGCCCGGTGATCCAGCCTGCCTCGTCGCTTGCCAGAAAGGCGATGAGGCGCGCCGCATCCTCCGGTTGTCCGACGCGGCCCATCGGCGCGTGCTGCGTCAGAGCGCGCCGTAGCTCCTCCGTCATCCAGCCTGTATCGGTCGCGCCGGGGTCGACGGCGTTGACGGTGATGCCCTGCGGGGCCAGCTCGGCGGAGAGCGTGAGGGTGAAGGCTTCGATTGCGCCTTTCGTTGCGATGTAGGCCAGTTCGCCGGGCATCGGGCTTAGCGACTGCCCGGAGGTCATGTTGATGATACGCCGCGCCGTCTTGCCCCCGTAGCGACGCGCAAACTCCACGCTCAACAGCATAGTCCCGCGCATATTGACGGCATAGTGGGCATCCAGCATCTGCGCGTCCAGCGCCTGGTAGCCATCGCGAGTCGAGTATGCCGCGTTGTTGACCAGAATGGCGGGCGCGCCCAGGCCGGCCTCTACGGCATCCAGTATGCGTGTCGCCGCATCCACCTCGCTCATATCCACCTCCATACTCGCGCAGCGCACCCCTCTTGCGCGCAACTCCTCTTCCAGCAGAGCGGGCCAATGCTCATCCACTTCATACGACATCAAGCGATCATAAGCACGCCAGTGGGTGAAGAAAATATCGCAGCCAGCCATAGCCAGCGCCCGGCAAATGGCCGTGCCAATGCCCCGCCGTCGGCTCGCCCCTGTGACGATAGCGATACGGTGTTGTGGTGTGTTGTTCATGGGTATATGGTAATCGAAAGGTCGCCCATTCCGCAAGGTACGGGCAGGTGCGCAGGTCGGGTTGGCGATATTTGGATTGATAGGGTATAATACACGTAAATCGATACGTCCTTCCCCCGTTGAGAGAGGTGCAGACAATTGACGATTCGAGCCATAACCATATCGGGCGAGGTTGCCACCGGCAAAAGCTCGCTTGCTGATGCCGTGATTGCCCTGCTTCCCGGCTGGAAGCGGGTCAACACGGGCCAGCGTTTTCGTGATTTTAGTGCCGCGCGCGGAATGTCCATCCAGCAGGTGAGTCTCTTGCCCGACGAGGTTCACAAGGCCTTCGATACGGCCCAGCGTGAATTGCTTGAGAAGGAAAGCGGCGTCGTCGTTGAAGGCCGCCTGGCCGGCTGGCTCGCACGTGGATTAGACGATGTATTGAAGGTCTATTGCTACGCCCCGCTTGAGGTGCGCGCCGAACGGTACATGAGGCGTGAGCAGGTAGACCTGGCGCGGGCGGAGGCCGAAATCGAGTACCGCGACAGCCGCGACGTGGAAAAGTACAGACGTATCTATGGTGTCGCCGATTACCGCGCCCCCGAATTTTACGACCTGCTGGTGGACACCTCAAAGCACACGCCCGCCGAACTGGCTCAACAGGTCGTCAGCGCCCTCCAGGAACGCTATAAACTGGTGCGGCATAAATGAGAGAAGCGCGTCGGACTCGCTGCCCGGCGCGCTTCTCTCATTTATGCCTGCTCTTTCTGCACCGTTTCCACGACCTGTTTCAGCACGTCGTAGGGCTGCGCGCCCAGGACGAGGTATTTGTTGTCGAAGACGAGGGCGGGAACGGCATCGATGCCGTATTCGTGGGCCTGCCGGATATCCTGCTCCACCTCTCTTTTGTAGGTGGGATTTGCCAGCACAGCAGAGGCGAAATGATCGGTGTCCAGGCCAACGCTGCTGGCAATCTGCTTGAGGACATCGGGGTTGCCGATATTTTCGCCCTCTTGCCAGTAGGCGCGCATGACGGCATCGTGGAAGGCGTTGCCCTTGCCCTGCGCCTCAGCATATTTCTCGGCGATCAGCGCCGGTTCGCTGTTCGTCTCCAGGGGGCCGGGATTGATCTCGACGCCGTACTGCTCCTGTGCCCGCTTCTTGAGCGCCGGGCGCGAGGCTTCGATGCGCTCTTTGTACTGCGGTGGCAGCCTCGTGCCGGGTGGCCGCAGCTCAAACGAGTGCCAGTGAATATCGATCTCAAAGTGTTGTTGTAGCTTCTCCAGACCGGAGGCGACTAAGAAGCAGAAGGGTCAAACAAAATCTGACCAGACATCGATACGAGTTACCATAAAGACGTTCTTCCTTTCCTCTCTCATAATCACGCTTAGACCGCCTGCTTTTATACGCAGCGATTCCAGTGTATCACCACAGGCTTACTCTTAGCACGGAATTGAGAGGTATCACGAGCAGCGAATCCAGAGTGGGGAGATGCTTTCGACGGGGCGGTCGAAGAGGCCGGACTGGCCATCGATGCGGAAAAGTTGCTCGAAGTCGGCGGGGGCGAAGGCTTTGCGCAGGCGCGCGGCGTAAGAGGTGACCAGCACCTGCAGGTAGTGTTCTACATCATAGTCTCTCTGCCTGCCACTTCCCTCGTACTTCTTACTTGAGACATCAGTTGTGCTTTCTCCCGTTTCGCCGGTTGATGCGCTGCTGGCTTCCCATGCGGTGTTGACGGAGGGTTCTTCGCTTTCGTCGGGCAGCCAGACGTAGGAGCCGCCGCGAGCGCGGTAGAAGCGGACGCGTTCTCCCGGATACCAGTGTTTGCGACCGGCAGCCAGCAGGGCTTCGTATTGTGGCTCCGGGTGGGCGGAGCGGGCGGCCAGGTAGGCTTCGGAGGTTTTGGAGAGACGCACACGGGTGGCCAGTTCGGAGGGGGGAAGTTTGCGTTTGCGCAGCGCGGTTACCATGTCCAGATAGCTCTGGCGCAAGCCGGGGATGTCGTTGGTCATGGTGCAGTAGAGGGCGTGGCGCAGGAACCGCTCGCCGAACGGCTCGGCGCGGCTGGAACGCAGGGCGACGCCATGCACGATCAGCCGGTCATTGTAGGTCAGCAGGGCATAGTTTTTGACTTCGTGGCTGAACATGGCGCGGTAGCGGCCTTCGTATTCCAGGCGAATGCCTTCCGGCAGCAGCGCGCCAATCTCTGCCACCAGCGCCCGCTCCTGCTGCTCGCTCCAGTCGGTCGGCACGGCGAAGTAGACGCCGTCGGTATCGGCCTCGATCAGGGCCATGCCGCGTTCGCGCAGGGCATCCAGCACCTGCGACAGCACCTCACGCCCGCGTTTCGTGACCTCATCCGCCGCGTGGATGTCGGCGAAGAGGGCCATCGCGCCCGCGCCCATGTAGCCGTAGGCTGCGTTAATCAGGATTTTCATGGCGGCCTGCGTGGCGTCGTGCATACTGGCCTCTAAGGAGCCGGGCGCCGCGTTTCTGGCCGCCGCTTTATGGGCAAGGCGCAGATCGGTCAGGCGGTCGAGGATGCCCAGCAGGACGCCCAGGCGGTCGCTGGTCGGCCCGATCCTGAAGCTGCGCATCAACGATGGGTAGAGCGAAGCTACGTCGGCTTTCACGACATGCTCGGCGACTCCGGTAGCGAAGAGAAAGACGGCGCCGCCTTCGTGTGGGGCGTGGTCAGTGCCGGGTTCTGCCGTCTGTCGCGGCAGAGCGACGCCCGCCCGCAGGTAGGCGCGCACGAGTATGGGTTCGAGGATGCCCATAGCGGGTCCAGCCGAGGCCAGGCGTTCGTAGCGGCGCGGGGCCATGCTGGCGAGGGCGAAGGGCGCGCCCAGCAGGCGGCGTGAGAGACCATCGACCTCTGCCACGTCGTCCAGCGCGTAGTGGCGCACCTGCTGCGGGTCGCGGCGGAAGGTCTCGAAGATCGTCCCGCCTTCCAGATAGACGCGGTCGGGCGCGGCCATGCCGAAGTAGCGAGCCACCTCTTTGAGTCCGTAACCCGGCATGTCGCGCACGACGAAATCGTGACGGCGCACGGCATCCAGCGTATCGATCAACTCGCGCCCGGCCACGCTGTAGCGCACGCGCCTTCGCGCCTCTGGCCCGATGGCCAGCGTCTCCTCGCGGCGTTCCAGCAGGCGGGGCGCGCCCTCGCGCCCCAGTTCCAGCGGGATACCATGCACGGCGGCCCGCTGCTCTAAGAAGGGCAGATCGAAGCCGAAAAGGTTATGGTTCTCGATGACATCGGGGTCGCGCAGGCGGATCAGCGTGCAGAGATCGCTAATCAACTGCGCCTCATCTTCGGCACGTGGCGCCTCAAGCGTGGTGGCAAGCCCGCGACTGTCGCGCACGGCCACCAGAAAGATGCGCCCACGATGTGGGTCGAGCGCAGTCGTTTCTAGATCGAATTGCAGACGGTGCAAATCCTCGTAGGCCAGTCCTTTGAAATAGACGCGCCCGCTCTGCATCAGGTACTGCTCGACGGGGCCAACGCGGTAATAGTCGTCAGGCAGGTCACCCAGGCTGCTCACCTGTCTGCCCAGGCGGCGAGACGCGCCGGTCAGCAGCGCGCGTTCCAGCATGCGCCCGTCGCGGGCCGAAAGCAGGTAGCGAAACGAACCCGGCGGGCCGTCCAGTTCGCGATAGCTAAACGCTGTGTTGTGCGCGCCCATCCTGTCGGTTGGAACCGGCGCAGGGCCGAGATGCGCCAGGTCGGCCAGCGTGGCGGCAAAGAGCCAGGGGCGGAACCGCTCCCCGACGCGCTCCACGCGCTCGCTGCCCGGCTCCCGCCGCCAGATCACCGCCAGCCCGCCGCGATTGGCCCACACCGAGACAATTCCCGGCAGCCCATCCCACCCGAAGAGCCACTCATCCTGTGTAGTATTTATCGGTTCGTCCAGAAGAGAATGTGACACCGGCTACTCCTGATATGAATACGTGAAATCTCTGTCAGCTCCGGCGGGGTTCAGTATAGCACCGGCGAATTAATTTGTTAAGGCTCATTATCGGCCCTATGTTCCTTGCCGATCAATCGGGGCCGACAGGCCAGCGAGACGGACTATAGCTTGCTATGGTACAATAACATGGTGACATATTTCTGAAATGCACTTTTATCAGACGCCTACAGGGGCCAAAACTGGAAGACGACCATGTTAGAAAACCGTGATTTACTGGCGGGTTTGAATGAGCCGCAGCGGCAAGCGGTGACGACGACGCTGGGGCCGGTGTTGATCCTGGCGGGGCCAGGTAGCGGCAAGACGCGCGTCATCACCCATCGCATCGCCTATCTGGTGTGCCACGAAGACGTTTCTCCCTGGCGCATCCTGGCCGTGACCTTTACCAATAAGGCGGCGAAGGAGATGCGCGAGCGGCTGGAACGGCTGGTGGGCATCAGCGAGTCGAAGGAGATGACGATTGGCACCTTCCACGCCATCTGCGCCCGCGTCCTGCGCGTCGAGGCCGATTATCTCTTGCCGGTGGGGCTGAACCGCTCGTTTGTCATCCTCGATAGTGATGACCAGACGGCGCTGGTGAAGCAGGCGCTCAAGGATCTGAATCTGGATGAGAAGCATTACCGGCCCGGCGCCATCCATGCCGCCATCTCGCGCGCCAAGAATGATATGATCGGGCCGGAACAGATGGCCGAGCGCGCCATCAAGTACAGTGAAGAGGTGACGGCCCGCATCTACAAGCAGTACCAGCGCCTGCTGCGCGCCAACAATAGCGTCGATTTCGATGACCTGCTCATGCTCACCGAGCAACTCTGGCGCACGCAGCCGGACGTGCTGGCGCGCTACCAGAAACGCTGGCAGTACATCCACGTGGACGAGTTCCAGGATTGCAATTTGCCGCAGTATAAGCTGATCAAACTGCTCGGCTATGGCACGGCGGAACGGCACGAGGGGGCGGGCAACGTCTGCGTGGTGGGCGACGACGACCAGATGATCTACACCTGGCGCGGGGCCAGCGCCGAGAATGTGCAGCGATTTGAAGAGGATTTCCCGCGCACCAGGGTGATCCTGCTGGAACAGAACTACCGCTCGACGCAGAACATTCTGGATGCCGCGCAGAGCGTGGTGCAGCGCAACCGGCTGCGCAAGGACAAAAAACTGTGGACGGCGCTCGGCACGGGCGAGAAGGTTGTCTGCCATGAGGCGTACAACGAGGAAGAGGAAGGGCTGTTCGTGGCCCACGAGATCAGCCGTCTGCTGGCGCGCGGTGAGGTGGAGAAACGCGGCGATATCGCCGTCATGTACCGTACCAACGCCCAGTCCCGCGCGCTGGAAGAGCAATTTCTGCGCGCCAACATCCCCTACAAAGTGATAGGCAGCCGCAAATTCTACGAGCGCAAAGAGATCAAGGACATGCTGGCCTACATGCGCCTGCTGGCAAACCCCTACGACGAACTGAGCCTGCTGCGCATCATCAACGTTCCCAATCGCAAGATCGGGCCAAAGACGCTGGACGTGTTGAAGCAGTGGGCGAGCGAGCGGCATCTAACGCTCTACGACGCCATCGGGCGCATCGAGGAGCATCCCACGCTGGGCAAAGCAGCGAAGCACGCCCTCAGCGAGTTCGGCAAGTTGCTGACCGATCTGCGCAACGCGATGGATGAACTGCACCTGCCGGAACTGCTCAGTACCATTGCCGAACGCAGCGGGCTGGGTCCCGACCTGCGCGACAACGCGGACGGAGAACTGGATCGCTGGGGCAACGTGCTGGAACTGCGGCGCGTGGCCGAAGACTACTCCGAGATCGAGACCCCTGCGGCGCTGGAACTATTCCTGGAAAACGTGGCGCTGGTTGGCGGGGCCGATACGGCGCAGACGAGCGAGGATGGGCGATTGCTCGACGAAGAGAAGGCCGATGCCGTGACGCTGATCACGCTGCACGCCGCCAAAGGGCTGGAATTCCCCGTCGTCTTCATTGTCGGCATGGATGAAGGCTCGCTGCCCCACGCGCGCTCGGTCGATAAGCCGGAGCAACTGGAAGAGGAGCGCCGCCTGACCTATGTCGGCTTCACCCGCGCCATGCGCCGCCTCTACCTGGTGCGCGCTTACCGCCGCTCGCTCTTCGGCGAGAGCCAGTACACGGAGCCGTCGCGCTTCCTCAACGACATCCCGCTCGATCTGGTCGCCAACCCGGGCAAAACGAGGTCTCACGAGGTCGGCGGCTTGCGCTCGACCATGAACCGCCGCCAGAACGCAGGCGGTTGGAACGAGTTCAACCAGGACACCTATCGCGGCCCCGCCAGCGGGCGCACCTACGGCAGTGGGCGTGCCGGAACCTACGGCTCCGGCGGAAATGGAGGCAAGACGGGCGCGCCGCAATGGATGTCCTCGCGCCCAACATCGTATTCATCGCCGACGGTGCCGCCTTCGCCTTCGGTGCGCAAGGGGAACATCCAGCCGCCACCCTCATCTTCCTCACAGGAGGAAGAGAAGCCGAAGGAGCAGCAGTTCCACCCCGGCGATCGCGTCAGCCACGCCCTCTTCGGCCAGGGCGTCATCCTCAAAAGCGAGATGGAGGGCGGCACCGAATTTGTCGAGGTGCAATTCGGCAGCAAATATGGCAAAAAACGCCTGAGCATGGATTTCGCGAAGCTGGAAAAGCTGTGATATTATTATGACGGCTGGTAGAGCAGTTGGCGGTGCAGAACAGAGATGAGGGTATCGGTGAGGGTGAGCATCTTTTCAAATTGCTCGACCTGTTGCTCCGGCGGCACGCCTTCTTCCTGCCAGCGGGCGCGCAGGTATTGCTCGAAGGCAGCGAGTTCGCTGCGCACAAGCTGGCGTAGCTGGAAGCGCATGAGCGCGGGCAAGGCAAGCGGCAGGCCCAGCCGTTCAAGCCCCTGATAGAGTTCGAGCAGCAGCAAATCATCGCCGCTGAAGCATGGTTGTCCGTCGCTTTCCGTAGGAAAGAGCAGCCCCTGTTGCACCAGTTCTTCGATGGTAGTCGTGGAAACGCCCGTGCGCTCAACCAGCTCCTCTTTTGAGAACTGCGCCGGTGAGCCACCGGTCGGCAGCGGGGGCAGCAGCCGCTGTTTGAGCGCGAGCTTCATCTGCACCTCGCCCTGCTCGGCACGGATGCGCAGGAATGCTTTGATCTCGTGCAGGGGCAAATGCTGTCGCTCTTTGAGTTCTCTGATAATGGTGAGGATCTGCCGGTGTTCGTGCGTGTAGTAGGCAACGCGCCCGCGCATGAGCGGCGGCGGCAGCAGTCCCTCAGTATTGTAAAAACGGATGGTGCGCCCGGCAATGCCGGTGACATGGGCAAGGTCATCGATGCGCATCAATTCCTCATTGTCAGGTTGGTTTTGTGCCACAACTACTGTCCCTCTCACAATGTAACAGCGTAGCTGTCATCATCTCCACATGCGGACCACGCGCGAGGGAGCAGGCCACGCGCCATAAAGTCCCCGCGAGGGAGCAGGCCACGCGCCATAAAGTCCCCGCGA
>CADDYT010000007.1 GCA_902810755.1 Chloroflexota bacterium | reverse complement strand
ATGGAACAATGGGCCAGTGGAAGGCCAGATCAACCGCCTCAAATTGCTCAAGCGAAGTATGTATGGACGAGCTAATTTTGACTTATTGCGCCTGCGAGTCCTCGATCATCGAAAGTGGGCATGAACCCTGCTCAGGGACATGAAAAGGGGGCGTTGAGGGAGCGGTGGGGTTCAGTCGAAGAAATTTTCTCGTTCCCATGCCGCGTGTGGAGAGCTACGAGCAGCTCAATCAGTTTCTCGTCCAGGAGTGCCTGCGCGATGATGTGCGCGTGGTGCGTGGGCAAGCGATGACGATTGGGCAGGCCTGGGAACAAGAACGGCCCTTGTTGCGTCCGTTGCCGCGCCAGGCGTTTGAGTGCTGTGTCCATCGGCAGGTTCATTTGACCCCCTACAGTCAGGTCAGCTTTGAGACCAACCGCTATTCGGTCCCAGCCGAGCAGGCTCGCCAAGTCCTGACCCTCAAAGCCTATCCGTTTGTCGTTGAGATTTCCGACGGCAGACAAGTGCTGGCTCGCCATCTCCGTTGCTACGGGCGCGAACAGGATGTGTTTGACCCCTTGCATTACCTCTTCTTGCTTGAGATGCGCCCTGGAGCGCTCGAGTATGCGCGACCGCTACGGCAATGGAAAGCGGACTGGCCTGCCTCCTACCATCGTCTGCTCGCCCGTTTGCGGGAACAGTGGCCCGATGGCCGAGGCGTGAAAGAGTTCATCCGCATCTTGCAGCTTCATCAGCAGCATCCGGCGGCTCAGGTTGAGCAAGCCATCGAGCAGGCTCTCAACTTTGGCGGTCCCCATCTCGATGGAGTCAAACATTGCCTGGCCCACCTCCAGAGCGGGCCGGTTGTGCAAGGGTCCCTCGATCTCTCCGACAAACCTCACCTGGCAGCGTTGGGAAGCCAGGCGATTGATTTAGCCTGTTACGAGCAACTCATTGAGAAAGGAGTCGCCTCATGAGCCAAGAATTTTTACTCGAAAACTATCTGCAGCAGTTACGCCTGCCCAGTTTTCTGCACTCGTATCAGCAACTGGCCACGGAGGCGGCGCACTCCCATCTTTCCTACGAACGCTACCTCTTTGGCCTAGCGCAAGAGGAAGTGAGCAACCGGGAGGGACGCCGGATTGAGCGGCTCATCCAACAAGCCCATTTGCCCGTTCTCAAAGACCTAGCGGACTTCGAGTGGAATTTGGTGCCCTCGGTCCCCAAAGCGCGCATTCTGGAACTGGCCCAGGGAGCCTACATGGCTGCCGCTGAACCGGTGATCTTGCTGGGAAACCCTGGTCTAGGTAAATCACACGTCGCGACAGGGCTGGCTCTGGCTGCCTGCCGGCAGGGCCATCGCGTGCGCTTTTACAACGTAGCCGGACTCGTCAATGATCTCATCAAAGCGCAGCAGGAGTATCAACTCTCGCGCGTGATGGCTCAAATCGGCAAGTACGAGCTGATCGTGCTGGATGAGCTGGGCTTTCTCCCCTTTCCCTCGACGGGAGCACAGTTATTGTTTCAGGTCTGCTCACTCTAACCAACATACTACAGACCAGTCTTCTCCACAGCGCCAATTCATTCAGGTGACGGCTCCCCATCATCCCCTGTCGGGCCAGGTGTTCCCGCTGCTGCGCTCTCTCACCAAACAAGGAGAGACCTACCTGGTCATTCAACTGCCCTCTGGGACCACCCAGCAAGTACCTCTTCGCTGGACTGATCAGTGCCCTCCGCTTCCTCCCCCCCAGGCTCTGCCTCTGTGGAGTCTCACCAGCGTCCGTTCCCTGCTTGATATACTGAAGCAGTTACAGGATCGAGCTTCATCAGAGGAGGCGACCGATGAATCTTCCGCCAGCCATGTGGCTCACGTTTCCCAAAGAAGCCCAGCGCGAGCTGATCGCACAACTGGGCGAACTGCTGCATCGTCATCTTCACGCCCAGCGCATCGGAGGAACTCATGAATCATGCTGCTGCCATTCAGCAAACGCATCTGGACCGCACGGCGATGGTCTATGTGCGGCAGTCCACCCCCAAGCAACTGGTGGTCCATCAGGAGAGCACGCGACGGCAATATCAACTGGCCGAGCGGGCCGAAGCACTGGGATGGCCCCGTCCACGCATCGTGGTGCTGGATGAAGACCTGGGCCGCTCCGGGGCCTCAAGCAAAGAGCGTCTGGGGTTTCAGCGCCTGGTTTCCGCGATCGGGTTGGGGGAGGTGGGCCTGGTGCTGGTCACCGAAGTCTCGCGGCTCTCCCGTCTCAACTCTGATTGGCACCGGGTGCTGGAACTGTGCGCCGTCTTTGATACCTTGCTTGCTGATGACGAGGGGATTTACGATCTGCGTGATCCCAATGACCGCCTGGTGCTGGGGTTGAAAGGGACGCTCTTTGCCGCAGAATTACATATTCTTCACGCTCGCATGCGTGCAGGTCTGCTCAACAAAGCACGACGAGGAGCACTGGAACTGCGGTTGCCCGTCGGCTACCGGCGGGAAGCTTCCGGCAGCGTGGTCAAAGATCCCGACGAGCAGGTGCAATGGACCTTGCGCACCCTCTTCGAGCGCTTTGCCAAGCTGCAGAATGCACGAGCCGTTCAGCGCTCTTTTCAAGCAGAGGGACTGCTCATGCCTCGCTATGTACAGCAGGGAGTGGATGCTGGACGCCTGATCTGGGTGAGTCCCACCTACCAGATGCTCACTGAGGTGTTGACCAGTCCCGTCTACGCGGGGATGTTTGTCTACGGGCGCCGCACGCTGCAACCACGCCCAGGAGCACCGCAAGAACGCTGGGCCCATCGGCTGCCTCAAGAGGAGTGGGAGATTGTGGTTTCGGGGGTCTACCCAGCTTACATCAGCGAGGAGCAGTATGCGCGCAACCGGGAGCAACTGCGTGCCAACATGTACAATTTCATCCATCGCCGCCCCGGTGCGCCACGCGAGGGAGAAGCTCTGCTCCAGGGACTGGTCCTCTGTGGTCGCTGTGGGCGGCGCATGCAGGTCCAGTACAGCAAGCACGGTCCGCGCTACGTCTGCCGGGATGCCTCCGTCCGCTATGCCGCCTCGACCTGTCAATCCTTTGGCCAACGCTATCTCGATGATGCGGTTCGCGCTTGCTTCTTTGAGGCCGTGAAACCGGCCCAGCTCGACACGCTGCTCGCGGCGCTCAAGACGTTGGAGCAGGAGCGCAAGAATCGTGAAACGGGCTGGCAGCTTCGGCTGGAACGGGCACGCTATGAGGTACGACTTGCCCAGCGCCAATACGATGCGGTTGATCCTGACAATCGCTTAGTCGCTCGCGAACTGGAAAAACGGTGGAATACCGCCCTGGAGCAGCTTCAGAACCTGGAGCGGGAGTATGCCGTCGCGCAAAAGACGGCCCTGTTGCCCTTGAGCGAAGAAGAGCGGGAAGCCGTGTGCCAGCTGACGCTCAATGTCCCCGCCATCTGGCAGGCCGAAACGACCACCATGGCCGATCGCAAGCGGTTGCTGCGCACCCTCATCCAGGAGATCACCCTGACCCCTACAGCACCACGGCAGGCCACGATGACCATCTTGTGGAGTGGTGGCGTGACGACAAGCCATGAGATCGTCTGCCCTCCCATTGGCTGGCATTGTCTGGCTCCCACCGCTCTCGTGGAGCGATTGCGCGAGCTTGCCAAGCGTCTGCCGGACCATCAGATTGCCGAGCTGCTCAATGCCGAAGAGGTACATACGCCAACAGGAAAACCCTGGACAGCTGGCAGAGTAGCGAGCCTACGCGATCAGCACGCGATTGCCACCGCGTGTCCGGTCGAACCAGGAGCTGTCGCCGTGCGCGGTGATGGCCTCATCTCGACCCGTGAGGCAGCGCGACGGCTGCAGATCTCGTCCTCGTTGGTGCATGTGTAGGTGGGGCATGGTGTGCTCGCAGGTGATCAGCGCGGGGCCGGGTCAGCGCTGTGGGTGCGTTTATCCGAGCAGGAAGTGGCCCGCCTCAGCGGAGAAATCCCTTGTGCTAACTTCCTTTCCATCCGTGATCTCATGCGCCGCCACCACTGCTCGGCTGAAGAGGTATGGCAGTATGTGTGCCGAGGAGATTATCTGCCCTATCGGCGGCGCACCGGAGGACGCTGGGAATGGCGCTTTTGTCCACAGGATGTTGCACATGGTGAACAGAAATGAGATACAATGGAACCACGGACCGAGGAATCTGTCCAGTTAGTGCTCTGAGCAAGAGAGGGACGCATTATGGGTAACGAGGTTCCGCTCTCTACGAGCGAGTGGCAGTCATTGTGACGACGAACCTGCGCTTTGCGGAGTGGAGCAGTATCATGGGCGGCGATGAGCGCATGTCAGCGGCCCTGCTGGATCGGCTCACGCATCGCGCCACGATCCTCGAATTTGTGGGAACCTCCTATCGCTTTCGTCAGCAACTTCAGCACCAGGAGAGTCGGGAGCAAGGCGATGAGAAACTGGTCACACCGACAGGGGGGGTCCACTTTTCGAGTAACAAGTGGCACCGTTTTCAGTTGAAAACGGTTGTTGTATATCAGCCTGCTGGCATACTTTTCGAGTAAAAACTGGTTCACTTTTCCCTTGCAAAATACAAGGGAGCGCAGAGCATCTTCTTTTAGATACCGGAGACCATTCCAATTCGGGGGCTACTTGCTGTGCTTTTCAATAACGATCTCCCTATGAGCTTTGTTCGCGAAGCTTGCGTTTGTTGATGGAGGTGTTGAGTGCGAGATGGTTTTTGCACCCAAGGAGGGTAGCGATTTTGCGCACCGAGAGCCCTAACTTGAGGAGATTCTTGATGCGCTCCAGATCGGCGTCAAACTTACTTTGAGCTGGCCCCGGTTTTGTGGAGTAGGGGAAGTTGGAATATACTACTCCACAGAAAGGGAGGGGCAAGATGCCAAAGGACCAACGAACGTTTCCGAGAGAGTTTAAGCTGGAGGCGGTGCGCTTGGCGCAGACAAGCGGCAAGAGTACGGCGCAAGTGGCTCGCGATCTGGGGATTGCCGATAGTACCTTGCATCACTGGTGCAAAGTGCTGACTCAAGAAGGGGAGCAGGCTTTTCCTGGCAGCGGACATCAGAGCCCTGAGGAAGAGGAGAGCCGTCGGCTCAAACGCGAGTTGGAAGTGGTGAAGCAGGAACGTGACATTTTAAAAAAAGTAGTTTCCATCTACTCACGGGATGCCAGATGAAGTATCGCTTTATTGCTGAGCATCAACAGGAGTATGCTGTCACCACGATGTGTCAGGTACGCGAAGTCTCGGTCAGTGGCTTTTATGCCTGGAAACAGCGCCCACCAAGTGCGCGCCAGATCGCCGATGAAGGGTTGAGCGCCCGTATTCGCCAGTTGCATCAAGCCTCTCACCAGATCTATGGCAGTCGACGCATCCAGGCGGACTTGGCCGAAGAGGGTAGTTCGTGTGGACGCAAACGGGTGGTGCGCCTGATGCGTGAGCAGGGCCTGAGCGGGCGGCGACGACGGCATCGAACGGTCACGACTGATAGTCAGCAGAGTGACCCCGTCGCGCCGAATCTCCTGGCTCGGGATTTCCGTGCCGCCGATGCCAACACCAAGTGGGGCACCGATATCACAGGGGTCTGGACTGCCGAGGGCTGGCTCTATCTGGCCGTGGTGCTCGATCTCTTCTCGCGCCTGGTCGTCGGTTGGGCGATGGCCGCTCATCGCGATAGTGGGTTAGTCGAGCAAGCCTTGCGCATGGCCCTGATGCGCCGACCCCCCAACAGCGGTCTGTTGCATCATTCTGATCGAGGCAGTCAGTATACCAGTGGCTCCTATCAGGCCCAGTTGGCAGAGGCAGGGATCGTGGTGAGCATGAGCGGAAAAGGGGATTGCTACGATAACGCGGCCATGGAGTCGTTTTTCAGTTCGCTCAAAGGGGAGTGGACAGATTGGCACTCCTATCAGAGCCGAAAGGCGGGCGCAGGGGTCGATCTTTGAGTATATCGAAGTGTTTTACAATCGGAAACGCCGTCATTCGACGCTGGGCTATCTGAGCCCAGTGACCTATGAGCAACAGAAAGGGTGAGTTTCCAAGTTCTCTCACTCCACGAAAGTGGGGCCACCCCAGGCTGTCTTTACACAACACTCGGCATGGCCTCCTTCAGCGAGACGATGACAGTCATTTCTGACCCTCACTGTCGTAGGGTGCGTTGGACCTAAACACTGCTCAAAGGCGATGTAGGCACGTTGTAGCAACATTTTTGCTTGCTCGCTGTTACCTTGCTGTGCGTGAAGTTGCGCCAGGTCGAGAAGGCTTTCAGCTGTGTTACGGTGATTTAACCCTAAACACCGCTCACTAGTAACAATGGCTTGTTTATAGAAAAGCTCCGCTTGCTCGTATTTCCCTTGTTCCCGATAGAGAGCTGCCAACCCAGTGAGCGGTCGGGCGGTGTTAGGATGCTGTGGCCCCAAGGTTTGTTCATAAATATGCAGTGCGCGTTGATACAGAGCTTCGGCTTGCTCGTACTTCCCTTGCTCGTAATAGATCACAGCTAGCCCATTAAGTGGCATAATTAGATCAGGGTTTACTGATCCCAAGGCATGTTCCCAGATCTGTAGGGAGCGTTGATAGAGAGCTTCAGCTTGCTCGTACTTCCCTTGTAGCCTATAAAGGGTTGCCCGATAGTTAAGTACATAAGCAAGTTGCGAATGTTCAGAACCCAGTGCAGGCTCGCGGATGCGCAAGATCCGCAAGTATAAAAGCTCGGCCCTCTCATGCTTTCCTCGTTGCTTATAAGAAGCTGCTAACCCAGTGATGGGTTCAAAATACCCTGATCCTACAGCTTGCTCCCAGATTTGCAAAGCACGTTGGTACAGAGCTTCGGCTTGCTCGTACTTCCCTTGTTCCCAATAGAGAGCTGCCAACCCAGTGAGCGGTCGGGCGGTGTTAGGATGCTGCGGCCCCAAGGTTCGTTCACAAATATGCAGTGCGCGTTGGTACAGAGCTTCGGCTTGCTCGTACTTTCCTTGCTCGTAATAGATCACAGCTAGCCCATTAAGTGGTATGGCCAAGTCACGATTTACTGGTCCCAAGGCATGTTCCCAGATCTGTAGGGAGCGTTGATAGAGAGCTTCAGCTTGCTCGTACTTTCCTTGCTCGTAATAGGTTGCGGCTAGCCCATTAAGCGGCATAGGCAGATCGGGATGCTGTGGCCCCAAGGTTTGTTCCCAGCTACTTAAAACCTCTCGATAAAGTGGTTCAGCTTGCTTGTACTTCCCTTGTAGCCTATAGAAAGTTGCCATATCCCTGAGCAAGTGGGTGACTTGAAAATGCCGTGGTTCCAAGCTTTGTTTATAGATACGCAGTGCCCGCTGATATAACGGTTGTACCTGGTTATACTGACCGCGTTCACGAAGATAAGTCGCTGCTTTCTGTAATAAGTTAGCGAGCACCAAATCCTCGTTAGAATCTAGAATGGCCATTGCACATGTTAACACATGTGATAAGAGTTTTTCACATTTTTTCCATATCTCTGGATCTTCAGTGATGGTTTCAGGGAAAAGCATATTAAGGTGCCGAATTACTCGTTGCTGCCATTGTACTTGTTCCTCTGCACTCATTGTTTCTCGAATAACGACCTGCACGAGACGATGAATAGTGAGTATTTGCTCCTCTGGATGTCTTTGCACCAAGGAACAGTGGCAAAGTGCAGCAATAACTAAATCAAGCTGAAAACGATCAACATCTACTACCTGTAGGGTCGATCCTAATTCTGATGTCCCCTTTGTAAATATTTCTATTGCGATGCTGTCAGGATACAAAAAGGCACACACCTGAAGCAACTCTACTGCTATCGGGCTAACCGCCTCGATTCTCTGCTTGGCCAACATCACTGTTGCTACAACCGAATTCGGGTGGCTTCCATCTGAGGTACCACGCCATCCAAGGCATGTCAAGCGTTGTTGCTCATAATATTGGACATAATCAGCTATGGTACATCTCGTTTCGTCGATGTATGCTCCTGCTTGGTCAAGCGCAAGAGGGAGTCCGTGCATAGCCTTTACGAGTATTTCTGCCACCTTGTACTCAATAGGTGAGCACATCTGTCGTTGGTTTACCTCTTCACTATGAGTTCCCTGCTTGAGTACTTTCGCACGGCGTAAAAACAGCAGTATCCCTTCTTCTTTCTTCATAGGCGATAGCTCTAAACACTGAACCAGTGTCCCAAGTGTGGGTTTTTGCGTCGTAATAAGGATTGCTCCCTGTTGAGCTGGCGGCAGAAAGCGATGGAGCAACTCAATCTGCTCTAAGTTATCCCAAATCAGAAGCCATTCCTTGTGTGTACTTAACCATCGCTGTACAGCTGCTACAATCTGCTGTTGATCTGATTCTCTCTGTTGAGGTAAACCTAATATCTCAGCAATCTTTTGGAAGCTGGCAATAATATTCTGCACTGTCTCAGCTTCGATCCAGAAAATGGCTGCATACTCTAGCGCATATCGGTAGGCGTATTCTAGTGCAACCTGCGTTTTCCCAATTCCTCCTAAGCCATATAAAGCACATGATTTTTTACACGCAACATTTTGCTGAGAGCCCAAGAGGAGATGTAATGCATGCAGGATCTCTTCACGGCCACTAAACATCTGGTTACGAGGAAAGGGAATGCTCCAATAAGGGAAGTACGTCGTTAGGCAGGCTTCCAAGAGTTGGCGTGCTTCCAGCCCATCTAATTTCAACACTGTCGAGATTTCCTGTATTATGGCTCTGCTATTCGGAAGGAAATCTCCCCGTTCCCAGCGACCAACACTGTTGCGATGCAGGCCGAGACGAACGGCAAGTTGCTCTTGCGTAAGAGATCGCCGTTTACGAAATGTTTTTAATAGTTCTCCAAAGGAGGAAGGAAATTCGATGCTCTCCTGCATTCTTGAGTAGCTCCAATCTAAACAATTTTCACTATGGTGTACCCCATTGTCAAGACAAAAAATGACCAAAAGGTAGGTCAAGGCAAAATGCAAGGCTTCGGGGTTTTGGGGGTGGATAGGCGCTTCCTGTGTCCAACTCCTGACGGTCAAGCATGTGCTGAACCCTTGCTGATCCTGTTGCCATTCTCGCTTTACGCGCCACCGTTTTGAATCAGGAATTCGACCAACGGTGGGAGCGCCGAGTCCAGGAGGTTGATCTTGACCCGAAAAAATGGAGACCCCAAAGCTGGGGATTAACAACTCAACTGTTCATAAGCAAGCGGGCTGAGATACTGAAGGGTCGAGTGTCTACGCCTGCGATTGTAAAAGGTTTCGATGTACTCAAAGCTCGCCCTTCTGGCCTGCGCTCGGGTCTGAAAGGACTCCCCTTCAATGCACTCTCCTTTGAAGCTGTGGAAAAAGCTTTCCATGGCCGCATTATCGTAGCAGTCAGTCGTCCGGCTCATACTGCTAACCATGCCTTGCTCTCGTAAGAGGGCTTGATAGCTCTGGCTGGTATAGGTACTGCCTCGATCGCTGTGATGCAGTAATCCAGCCTCTGGACGGCGACGAGCTAGAGCCATTTCTAAAGCCTGCACGACCAGGCGGGCATCTTGCGTGGCTGCCATGGACCATCCTACCACCATGCGCGAATACAAGTCAAGCACCACGGCCAAGGAGAGCCAGCCTTCTGCCGTCCAAATGGAGGTGGTATCAGCTACCCATTTGGTATCCGGCTTCTCCGCATGGAAATCACGTCCCAGCAAATCGGGAGCAACCTGTGCTGCTGGATCGCTGTGCGTGGTGATGGTGCGATGAGCCGCTTTGCGCGCTGCCAGTCCCTGCCCGCGCATCAGACGAGCCACGCGCTTGCGCCCACAGTGAATGTCCTGTGCCTGCAATTCGGCATGCACTCGTGGGCTGCCATAGACCCCTCGGTTAACCTGAAAAGCGGTCTTGACCTGTTCAGCCAGGCGGGCATCTTCTCGGCTGTGTTGGCTCGCTGGGCGCTTGCACCAGGCATAGTAGCCGCTCACCGACACTTCCAGCACCCGGCACATCAGCGTAATGGGATACTCGTACCGATGCTGGGCCATGAACCGGTAGCTCATTGCGGGCCGCGCGAGAAGATGCCCAGCGCTTTTTTTAGGATATCGCGCTCCTGCTTGACGATTTCCAGTTCCCGCTTGAGGCGACGCACTTCCTCTTCCTGAGCGGTCTGATGGCCGCTGCCTGGGAAGGCTTCGTTGCCATGTGCCGCCAATTCCTTGCGCCATTGATGGATCGAGGTATCCGAGATGCCCGGCTCGCGGGCCACGTGCGCGATTGGCTTGCCGCTCGTCTGCGCCAATCGCACCGCTTCGCGCTTAAACTCGACCGTATAGGTCTTTTGCTCCTTTGCCATGATCTTGTTCCTCCTTTGTGGGTAGTATACCCAAAGCTTTCACCACTCCACAAATTCGGGGCAGGATCAGAAGCGACGAACGAGGACCAGAAGCCAGAGCGATTTTGCTACACAGGGCAAATCGGCAAGCGTGCGGGTGTAGTGGCTGTGGATACGGTGAGAAGGATGTTGACACGGTGGGCAAACGGCTTCGCTGGTTCCCACGGCAAGAGACAAGGTCAGCGTTTGTGAGCTGATTTCGATCTGCTCTAAGCACAAATGTCCAGGCAGACCAAGCAAAAGGGTTGGTTGAATCATGCGTTGAGTGAAAACCTGAAGAGAAATGGTGGAAGACAAATGTTCTTTTTAGTATACCACATCTGCATCATCGAAAGTGGGCATGAACCAGGGTCTGGGGTACAGTATACACCTCTCTATGAACAGCTACATGGTGCATTCTCTATGTTATGCTCTACAAGGTTGGTAGTACAAAGCTGTAGGACTTATCATCAGGCAACCAGTTAATCTGCTACGCACACAGATCTAGGATATTAAGAGGATATGCTCGGAAAAAATGAAAAACTTGTTTTGGATATTTCCCGACAGAAGCTCGCTGAAGCAGCAGCCATTAGAATATGAACATTACTGGAAGGAGTACATAGAAGCAGCCAAGCGCGTGAACTTCCGGGTACAGGTGATCAGTGCTGAAGCTATCGATGTCGTCTATCTTTCAGATGGTACTGTCCATACCTTTGTGGATAGCCAACCAGTTTGTCCAACTGATACGATTTTTGTTACAGAGCTTTACACCTTTCCTCATCAACAAAGAGACATTCTTTCGCAAATTACTACTTTTAAAGCTTTACAACTTCAAGGCTTTTATTTACCGATTGATCCCGAACTAAGTATCGTCATGAACGATAAATTGGCGACACATCTCTTTTTTCATCGCTTACGAGAACAGGGGATGAGTATCCTTCCGAGCATTCGTCTTATTGCTGGAAGAGACCTTGACTACCACAATTTGGAGCAGTTATTGACTCAATTTTCCTTTCCGCTCCTTGTCAAACCAGCTAGTTGGGCAGGGGGGATCGGAGTTACGCTAGCTCACAATTTGATTGAGTTACGTAGCCTTTTAGGCTTAGCTAGTGGATTTGATTGCGCGATGATTATACAACCCTGGATTAGTTCTCCTGAACTCGTCGATTATCGGGTTTTCTTCGTTGACGGGAAACCTCATACCATTCTTGCTCGCCGAGCTCAACAAGGTAATATTGTTGCTAACCTCAATCGTGGAGGGAAAGCAGAACTGGTTGAGATGCCAGAAGGTCTCTTATCGCCCGCTCTTCTTGCTGGACAACTTATCCACCTTCCCTTCTTTTGCCTGGATTTTCTCTTTGATGGGCAATCCTACTGGTTATCAGAAGTAGAGCTTGATGGAGGTATTCTCGATGTAGATCGAGGAAGAATGCAAAGGCTGTTTATGGATAGGTTTAACGCCTACAACAATGCGCATGAAACATGGCTAGAAACGATTGAGGAGAGGTTTCCCTTTCGCTCTAACAGTCACTGATGAGAAACGTGACAGAGAACATCATCTCGTAAACAAGCTTATCACATACAAACGAATTAGCATTAAACACGGAAGGAGATGTTTTCAACTTTATGTTGTTACTAGCTTCATCTCATATTAGGGAAATAGTGCAAGAAGCCCAAAACGATCTCAATTACCTGGAACAGGATCGATTTGGCCCCGAACAGGTGAGAAGCATCCAACAACGGAAGTTTCCGCTCCTTTGGAAACGAGCCATTACAGCACCATATTACGCCGCTTTTTCAGGAGAAACAGCCGAAAAGTTTGAAAAAGTCCCTATCACTCCGAGAACAATAGTGAAGCAACAAGCAGAATTATTCTCACCGCTTCACGCTAAGCCCCCTTTGAAGTACTATGAAACTTCAGGAACTTTAGGGCTTCCAACGCCAACTCCACGTCTGGCGGAAGATATCATCTGGAATACTATCTCCGTTGCGAGCCTTTGGAAACACGTTATACAACAGCAGGATCGCGTTGCATCGTTGTTACCCTCAGATGTTGCTCCTATAGGAGATCTCATCGCCAACGTTTGCGAGTACCTGGAAATAGGGATGGTGCGTTGCTATCCCTATGCTATGGGTATTTGCGACTGGGATAGATTGGAACATATTTTCACTACTTATCAGCCTACCTGCATCTTTGCTGCGCCTGGTGTCCTCATTCAATGGATGAGGCTGTTAAAGCAACGCGGAAAGTTTGAGACTGTGAGAGAAAGCGTTTCAAAGATTATGCTTTTGGGTGAGGTGTGTACACCAGGGCTTCAACGCATGCTGGCGCGCAACTGGCAAGCCCAAGTTTTCAATGCCAGTTATGGAAGTACAGAGACAGGTACAATTGGAGCAACTTGTGAATACCAATCTCTTCATGTGCTTCTCTATAGTTATATTCTTGAACTACAGATTTCAGGAGAATTGTACCCGCCAAATGAGGGGATTCGAGGAGAATTAATTGCTACTCCGCTCAATAATTTCGCACGCCCCTTGTTACGTTATGCAACTGGTGATGTAGTTACATTCTCTTCATCTGCGTCGTGCCAGTGCGAGTTAGAACTGCCTATAATGCGTATTCAGGGAAGGAAAGAGGATCAACTCCAATTGAATGGCGTTTCACTAGATATAGAAACGATAGAACATCTTGTTTACGAATTATCAGGTATCACTGGTTACCTGATCGAAATGAGTGCTAGCTCTGGGAACGCACGGCTGCTTCTTGAGAAGGACATCGACTTTGATGACAGTCAGCACGACAACATGCAAGCTCTCCAAGATGATTTCGCCGCTCGTGGAATAGTATGGGCAGATATTGTTGCTCTTAACCAACTTCCGTCTATTACAAAAAGTGGAGCTGGACAGAAGAACTGGAAGAAAACGAATGTGAGGATGGTACCGTAGATGGCTTTAGATAACCTTGAGATCACCGCAGTTTCGGACCATCTCAGAACTTACAGCACACAGGATGGCGGCGCATGCCAGCATGTTGCTGATTTATGGTGCACCTATGCAGCTACACGCGCTTTAGCCTGGTTAAACGCTCAACCACGCGACGTGCAGAACTGTAGAGGCTTCATCTTGAATTGCCAAAATGCTGATGGAGGCTTTGCCTGGCAGCGAGGCATGCGTTCTGACATTTGGGCAACCTATTACTGTACGCAAACGCTTGCGCTTCTGGGATGTGATATTCCGCAGAAGCACCAACTGAAAGACTGGCTGGCCTCCCTTTTGACCACGGAGGGAGGTTTTGCGATGACACCTGGCCAGCCGCCGGATATTTGGGCCACATATTATGCCATTCGCACTTTCTATGAAATTCTCCAGCAACCACTGGACTCGCTTTTGCCAGTTTATCGCTGGCTTGCAGCTACCCAACAGTCATCAGGTGGCCTGGGATGGAATACACAACCATGTACTGCTGATGTCCGCGCATGCTATTATGGTGCTGTTGCCTGGAAAACTATGGGGGCCACACAGGCAGATATTCCAGGTTGGGATCAACTAGCTCTGTGTGGATGGGTACAGGATCGTCAGACTCCCGTTGGAGGCTTTGTTTTTCAGGAGACAGATGTTATTCCCTGCTTATGGGCAACTTTTCGAGCGATTGGAGCGTTGCATGCTTTGGGAAGTGAGCCGATAAATAGAAAGAAATGCATAGAGTGGATTTTAAAACAGAAAAAACTTGGTTCAGGTTTCGCAAGATGGGAAACATATCCTACTGTTGATGTCTGGGCATGTTTTAGTGCTATAGGGGCGTTAAATACGCTGGGATATCAGTGGCTTCCCGTACAACGAGCAGCAGTTGTGGACTTTTTACAGTCTTGTCAGCTTCCAGGGACGGGTTTTACGTATCGGGAGCCAGAATACGCTGGCGATGCTCTGGCTACCGCCGCTTTAACCATCAGTTATCAGCTAACCCAAAGTACTCCTTATGAATCTAATCCTCTCCAACAAGGTCGTATACAATGGTTACGGAATGCTCACATGCCCTTTGAAGATGGAGTAATGTACATGCCAGGGCGCGGAGCCGAGGTTCGTTGTACTCTCTGGGCACTCAGTGCATTACGCACTGCTCAGCAATCACAACTCGATAGGCCACGGCTTCTGAAATGGTTTCGGGAAATCCAGAATCCCGATGGTGGATTTGGTTACTGGCATGGAAGAGGATCAGATATTGTGGCAACAGTGTCGGTTTTAGAATGCCTCCAACTACTGAATGCCCCTTTCGATGAGATTGATTGTGTTCGCGTGATACAGTTTTTGCGCAGTTGTTCCACAGAAACTGGTATCAAGTATTCCCCAGAAGGGGAGATCACACTCACAACCTTATGTCAAGGGATACGTGGCTTCTTTTTGCTGCAACAGTTTGAGGATGCGCAAAAACATGTTTCTGCAATTGCTGCTTACACAAGCAAGCTCGGAGGCTATGCGGCGCTGTCTGGCGGTATTCCTGACCTTCTCTCGACCTATCAGGCTGTGTATACACAACAAACTCTTGGGCAACCTTGGGATACCCATGCCATCGACCGTTTTTTAAAAAAAATCCGTCGATCCTCAGGGTATTGCTGGACGCCCCTGAGTTGGCAGGATGCTGGCCCACTCGCTACCTGTTTGGGTTTATTGCTTGAGCAAGCCCTATCGGCGGATCAACGACAATCTGCTGTCGAACTTTTGCCACTTAATCTTTAAAGGATTGTTGCCATGCCCACATTTCTTGTTGAGACAAATGTGACAACAACCGAGTTTCGCCAACGTGTTGCCAAAAAGGTATCTCTCTGGCTCCATCATCAGAACGTCCAGATGAACCATGTCATTGTAAAGTTTTACGAGTTGACACCCGAGCGAACCTTTAGCGGGCCTTTTCCTTTCGATAAATTTCCTGGGATAGCCCGCCAACAGCAATCTTTTGCATTTGTTGCTTGCCAAATTGCAAAAGGCCGCCCTCCTGAGTTTCTTTCAGAATTAGCGCGAAAGTTTGTTGAAGCAATGCAACCTGAGGTGGATAGTAGTCGTGCATTTATCAGCTTTCAACTTGTTGATCCAGCACTCCACTTTGTTGGAGCTACTTTGCAGAAAGGCATGAGTCATGAATACACAGAATAATTGCACCCAGCAAATCAAGCAAATTCTCATAGCTGTACTGGGTGAAGAATTGGAGCAGTTTGATAAACATGTACCACTCAAGGATATCTATGGCTTTCGTTACGATAGCATGAGGGTACTTGAATGTGTGGGGGAGATTGAAGAAAAAATAGGAGTAGAGATCGATTTGCTCAATGATGATTTAGTTCGAACCTTTGAGTCCCTTGCAACAATTGATGAATTGGTTCAGAAGAAACTAGCTGATCAACAACTCTTGCTTGCGGCATTTGGAAGAAGTAAATCCAATGAGTAAGTTATGGAAGCAAAGAACAATCCAAGGAGGTTCATCTTTGAGTTGTGCCATTCGGATACTTGAACCAGAGAGCTTGTTGGGCCAACTATTTCAAGCACAAAGCTGGCCTACGTATCAGAAGTGCGCCCTCCTCTCTCAGAATCAGGGATCTTTGAATAGTGCTTGCTGGTCGGTAGACTGGAGTGAATATGCCCCACAAGAAAGGGAAGAGCTATTTGAGAAGCTTATTCCTCTGTGGGTTGGTTTCCATACATCTGGTCACACCGGTCTCCCTCAATTATGGTTTCGGCAGCGCCAGCAACTTCTCGCGGAAATACTGCTTCTGCGTAGGCTTTGCTCTGAGGAAACGGTTGATGGCATCATTACTTTCGCTCCAGTTCATCATATTTATGGTTGCCTATGCTCGGTTCTGTTGCCCCTTTTCCTGGGTGTCCCTGTTTGGTTTCATCCGATAGAACATCCAGCGTTTATAACCCATACTGAGCTCGCTCATCCATTGTATATTGCCATTCCTGCAACCTTGACCTATCTGGAACATGAATTACGCACGCTAGAAACCTATCAGCATATTACCGTGGTTCATAGTACCGCGCTGCTCTCTCTACGGGGAAATCATCTAGTGGAAAAACTTTTCCCCAAGCTCCGACTGATTGAGCTTTTCGGTTCTACCGAAACAGGGTTGGTCGCGACCCGTGTTCAGCCAACTACGAAAGATGGGTGCTGGAGCCTAGCAGATGATGTAACCTTTGCATCAGTCCCTGATGATCTCGCGCAGGAAGTTCCCTTAGAAATTGAGAGTTCTAGAATCGCCTGGAATCAAGAGGGGAACACCTTCTCCACGTGGAAACTCGATGATTTGATCTATATGGTAGATCAACGCACGTTTCGATTTGACGGGCGCAGAAATCATCTGGTGAAAGTGAATGGCCAGCGCATCCACTTAGGGTATATCGAGGAAATTTTACGTCAAGTTCTCCACTGTCAAGATTTGGCGTGTGTTATCGTCCCGGATATGGTGCGTGGCGAAAACTTTGATGTGCTGGTTGTGCCGAATGAGGATACCCCCTTGTTGGGCGACGTGAAGCGAATTTGTTTTGAGGCCCTTGCTCACCAAGTGCATCCGCGCAACGTTTCAATTGTTCAGCATATTCCACGTAGTGCTACAGGCAAACTTCTGTATCAGGAGGAGAGGGGATGAATACTTTTGATGTCCTTGTAGTGCAAAGGATGGTTCAACGTGCGCGACAAATTAGCCATTTTCAGGCAAAATACCAGGATATTCCTGACCCCATCAATGAAGATACCTTTCTGAAGTTACCTTCTATCGATAAATTGGACCTTCGGGCAGGGTTTCTGGAAATGGGTCAATTGGCTCTCAATGAGCGTCTAGGCACCTATCTCTTCTCTAGCGGTGGCACTACCTCCCATCCATTGCTCAGTCTAATACCTTGCCATATGTTCATTCAGGATATCATCCAGCACTGGCGTCCTCTCACTCGGGATGACGTCCTCTGCAATCTCTATACTCCGGGTAGAATGTGGTCGGCCCACTACTTTTACAATGCTCTGGGAGAGCAACTCGCCGCACGAACGATTGCCTTTGGGCCAGTACAAGATGAGGAGATATCCACTTGGCTCGACTTTTTCGAGCAATACCAAGTGACAGCCATAGCTGGGACGCCTACAACGCTCAAGCATATCCTTGCGCATTGTTCCGCCCAAAAGAGATCCCTAGCCTTTATTCGGAAATTCCTCTGGGTAGGTGAGGCTATCGACATGGAGCTGGCTCAATTGCTTCGAACAGTTACCCCTCAAGCTCAAATGTGGGGGCTGTACGGGTCAACAGAAACATGGGTGATAGGGTATAACTTTCCAACGTGTCCATTCAACACATTTCACGTCCTGCCGTACCAACACGTCGAAATAGCCCAGGGTCGCCTCCTCGTTACGAATCTCCACGCCGATTGTGCAAATATTATTTTGCGTTATAGCGTTGGTGATGCAGCAGCAATAGTAAAATGTCCTTGTGGCTGTGTTTCTCCTGCCCTTCAGATCTTGGGGCGAAATGACAACTCCTTCAAATTATGGGGAACACTTATCTCTCCACAAGAGATTCTTGATCACATTTCACGCATTGCCAAACCGCTAGAGGCGCAATTGGCTGTGCTTCGTAAGCCTTCTGGAGAGACTGAACTGGAGGTACGGATGGTCTCTCATCCGATCCAAGAAATAGACACTTCTTTCATACGTCAGAAGCTGTTAGAGGCATTTTTTGATATCAAGTACACTGTGATGGATGAATCTCACCAACTCTCGGTTGCGCTGGTTCCGAGTCTTTCCATTAATCGTAGAACCCAGAAAACGCCTATGGTTGTCTGGGAGGAGGTCAATTGTGAAAAATGATGATGTTTCTGCATTGCCTCATGTAAAGTGGCAAAACACTTTTGCTCACTGTCTCGACGCGGAAATTGTTTCTTTCTGGCAGCCGCTGTCTGAACGCCATCAATACATGGCAGCTGACCCCACCTGGATACTCAAATGGGAGAAAGGTTTTGAGGAATATATTCGGCGTCTCGATCCTCTCTGTAAGGCCTTCGTTGATTGGTGCCCTGTATCTTTATCACCTAAGAATAGTATTATGCCTTTCTTAGTGACATATAAAGATAACATTGATATAGCTGGTTTTCCAACAAAGTACGGTAGTAGCAGCGGATTTCGTTCGTACCCTATAAAGTCCGCTTACATTGCTGAAAAGCTTCATCAAAAAAACTTTCTATGCACCGGGAAAGTTGCAACAACCGAATTTGGTGTTGGGAATCAGTTTAATTGCGTCAATCCACTCTTTCCAGCTTTCAGTCCCAGCGGATCCAGCACAGGGTCAGCAGTAGCAGTGGCTGCTGGCTTTTGTGATCTCTCAATTGGTACAGATACGGCTGGATCTATCCGTTTCCCGGCAGGGAGCTGCGGCGTGGTGGCACTACGCTTAACAAACCGACCCGCCTTCAAGGAAGGCATATTTCCTGTGAGCCCTAGTATGGATAGTGTTGGGCTGATTACTCGAACTGTTGCAGGCCTTTCCTACATCTGGTATCGAGAGAGATTAAATGAATTAGGAGAAAGTATCTCGGAACAGCATTTGTCTCGTTCATCTTTAAAAATTGGAGTGGTGCAAAATTTTAGAAATGCAGAAGAAAATTGCCATCCAGAAATAAGTGAGGCTTTCTCCCAATTAGAACATATGTTGGAGCAAGCAGGACAGACGCTGGAACCAGTAGAGTTAGAATGGTGGCACTATCGTGAGATAGCTTGGTTACTCCTTTTAAAGGAAATTTATGATGTGCATACTGCACTGGCCACAAAAATGGATATAAAATATGAAGCGGGAACGCGGGCATCTTTCATGTCAGGAGAGCATATTACGCATACGGATTATTGTGAGCTACGATCTTTGCAAGAAACAGCGAAAAAACTAGCTTCTCGCGATTTAAGAGAGGGAAAATATGATGTGTTGCTTTTACCTCTTGATTCTGACCTACCGCGAAACTTGGTACAACCCCCTCCCGCCCAAACAATTCCAAGCTATGACAAGATCCAAGCCCCTGATTTGGGATTTACTAATCTCGCAAGTTTTGTCGGAATCCCTGCACTCACGTTACCCATAGCGATTGCCTCATCAGGAGCGCCTATTGGCATACAACTGTTTGCTGCGCAAAGAGAGGAGGAAAAACTTATCCGAGCAGGGTTACTGATTGAAAATTTGGTGAATCTTCTCTAGTTTTTCACGGAAAAGGTGTAAACTCATGGAAACTGTCCAAGATACACTTGATACACTGGTTGCCCCGCAGCAAAATTCACATCGGGAGGTTTCTGGATTCTTCAAAATATGGTTTCCAAGCTTTCTTGTTTTCTTTGCGAATACATTAGGGCTTTTTGGCATTAAATGGTGGTTTGCGCTTATTCCCGGAGGAAGCAGCATTTTAGGTATTACTGTAGGGATCGCAGATATTGTAGCAATAGTAGTAGTCGTACTCTTCGCAGGAAGCATCGATCGGAATGATAAGCCTACTATTCTTAATAGTATTAAAGGCGCGATGATGTTGGGACTTGTTTTATTATTCCCAATTTTTTTGATATCTTCGGTTAACGTAGAGTTCATAATCGCTATCATAGCTTCCTTTCTTATCATGGATTGTACATCCGAGCTGTATAGTGCGTCTATGGAAACGATTCTTGCTGATCTTACTCCTAAACGTTGGCCTTCGAGTCGTACTGCTGCCTTAATACAAATAGTAAGCCGAGCAGCAAGCTTAGTTGCTCCTCTTGCAGGCGGAGGATTAATCGCCATCGGTTGGCTCTGGTCTTTGCCGCTACTTGGCATCGTAAGTATTTGTACTGCCTTGGGCTTGCTCTTCCTCTGGAGGAAGGTTATTCGCGCGCAGCAGGTTGCAAAGATCTCAAACAATGAGAAAGTACCTGAGCAATGGTTACAAAGGCTTTTCTCGGATAGTCTGTCAGCAATCCAATGGATAAAAAATCAGCCAACGCTGATCTTTATGCTTATCATTTCTGTGTTGCTCAATCTTATCGTATTTCCATTTTACACGCTATTTCCAGCTTTTCTACAAGAACTTCACGTATTAAATGCAGTGATTATTTATGGGTATGGTTCTGCAATCTACGGCGGAGGCTTATTACTTGTTACTGTGATTTTTATGTTTTTTCCTTATCACCCGAAGAAGCCGATTAGTTTTATTACAATCCTTGTATGCTGTATTGTCCTCGATCTAGGTTTCATTACTTTCTTTCCCACCCCACTTATTTTGATCGGGGCTATGGGAGTGTTAGGGTGCTTGTTTATGATCGTAATCGTTGTGGTAGGGGGCATCTGGCTAGATCAAACGCCAGCAGAAGTGCGTGTAAGAGTCTTTAGCTTGCGCCGATTAGTAGGATATACAAGTCTTCCTTTAGGAGCGAGTTTGATGGGCATCGCCGGGGCAACCATAGGCTTTGTCCTGATCTTACGTATTCTGCTAAGCATCGTCTTAGTGCTCGTCGCGTTAACGTTGGGGATACTCTCTATACAAAAACAGCGTATGAAGCATGCCCAACAGGAAAAAAGGAGTTAAACATGAACAAATGTCGTTTAATCGTTATTACAGGTGGGGGATCCGGCATTGGAAAAGCCACTGCAGCTGCTTTTGCGCAGGCTGGCGATCAGGTGGTTATTTTCGGACGCACCGAAGCCAAGCTACAGAAGGCTGCCCAAGAATTGGGTGAGAATGTCACGTGGCGGCAAGTGGATGTGAGTATTAGGGAGCAAGTAACCGAAGCAGTAGCAAGCATCGTTGAACAATTCGGCAAAATTGATGTACTTATCAATAATGCAGGGTTTGTTATCGGAACAACAACTGATATGCCGCTCATTGAAGCCGAACGCGCCTGGGATGCCGTTCTCGATACAAATCTGAAAGGGAGTTTTTTAATGACAGTAGCAGCAGCCCCGCATATGCCTCGCCCAGGTGGACGGATCATTTATGTGAGTTCTATCGCCGCATACACCGGGGGGAGTCGAGCTGGATCAACAGCCTATGCCGCTGCAAAAGCAGGAGTGCTTGGTCTGACTCACGGTTTTGCACGTGAATTAAGTCCTCAGGGAATCACGGTGAATGCTATTGCACCCGGTTTCATTGCCAATACTGAATTCACAGGTGCCTGGCCGGAAGCACGTATACAAGGGGTTGTCTCAGAAACACCTGTTAACCGAGCGGGAATAGCAAAGGATATTGCTTTCGCAATTCAGTATTTAGCATCTCCGGATGCATCCTTTGTTACTGGTGAAGTGCTCAATGTCAATGGGGGATGGCGCTTCGGTTCCTAATATACCATACGATGGATACTTGCTGAGTGATACCATTCTGCGTTCAGATGTCCAACCCTTCTCGCAGGCGAGAGGACTACAGAAACTGAGGCTTCCTTGTACGTCAGGACGCAGATTGGTATGAATGCTCTCCAGCATCATTCATACTCTTAGTGCATAGTCACGCAACCTTATCGGGAAGAGAAAGATGTGGTTCATAAGAACAGCCAAAATGAGAACAGACCCGCTCAGCCAACTGCTTTGCCGAAAGCAGACCGTTGGTTTCCACAATAGCACGCTTGCCATGCACCCACTTGGGTTCGATGGGATTGAGCCAGGGGCTTTTCGTGGGGAGCCGAAAGGGCAAGATACGCACGCCAGTGCCCGTCTGTTTGACCTGCCGATTGTGGTCTCTGATCCAGGTTCGCACGATCTGACTGATATGCCAGGACGCGTTGTCCCAGATCAGCAACCAGGAGCGCTTGCCTTGCGCCGCCAGCTTCTGGCAGCACCAGTCGAGAAATTGGGTGGTGATATCGCTCACGGGACGCCCGGTGACAAAGCGCAACCACATCTGGTCGCGTCTGGGATCGTCTGGCTGCCCCTCTTGCCACAGGACGCCATAACAGGCCAGGGCTTTCGGGTCGGGATGAGGTAAGCTGAGGATACGTGTAAAATCCTATCATAAAGCAATTTGTTATATTGCCGAGAGGGGAGATGCCCATCAAGCAGACTTGATGGGCGAAGGACAAAGATGGGCAGCTTACGAAAGCGCTTCCTGATCCGCTTCCACCACGCCCGGCTCCTCTGGCGGTTCGATGGCAAATGTCAGATCATCGGCAATGGGGGCTGGCACCGTAGCGAGGTCCAGTTCGTAATTGCCAAAGCGCTTAATATGCTTGGTTTGATAGGGCGAGAGTGCGGCTAATTCATCAATAGTTGGGATCAATCCTTCCCTTGCCAGGGCGTTGAGCGCGTTGCTGATTTCAAGGGTATTATCGAGCATCACACAATTGGCGATCAGACCAGTATATTTGACGCGTTTCTCGGCTTCGATATACGCTCGCTCATAAATCGTCCCGGCTGCACCGGCAAAGGTAATCCAGTCCTCGAAGGCATTGTACTGCTCCACTTTATTGGTGCTGCGATGAATCACCTCACGCAATTTCTCATCGGAAATGAAGGTGAGCAGAAAGCAGGTCCGCACGACGGTTCCCAGCGCATGAAATGCCTGGTAGAGCCGATTTTTGCGGCTGTAGGTGGTCAGCTTGCGCAGGAGCATGGAGGGCAGCACTTTGCCTTCCTGGATCGAAATGACCACTCGCAAGAGGTCCTGCCAGTGGGTGGCGATGAGATCCCAATCGACCACGTTGTCCCCAAAGAGCGAGTCGATATGCTCGTAGTGGGTGTCTTTGTCTGGGCGATAGAACCTCAGATCCTTCCAGTTGCGGATGCGCGGCATCAGTTCAATGCCGAGCAAGTAGGCCAGTCCAAAGACGGGGAGGTTCTGTCCCTGTGTATCAGCGTGTAGCTTGGTCGGCTGAATGGTGGATTGGTTTTTCATCAAGATATCCAGGATGTAGATGGCTTCCCACGTTCCACACGCGACAAAGTGACTGAACAGCAAAATATACAAATCGCTCACATGATGATAGGCGATGCCTCCAAATCCGCCATACCTGATGTGTTTCTCAGCCAATAGATTTTCTTCGGCCAGTTCGTATTGCGTGCCATCAGCGGCAGCCCGCTTCTCGTCACCCCAATAGCGCGGCAGGGTAAAGCGGTGAAACCGATTAATCACATCGCGCTGGGCGGCGTCCAGGTTCGTCACGGTAAAGTGGCGATGATTGAGATGGATAATCTGATCAGCCGTGAGTATCCCTTTGAGGTGACGGGCCATCTGATGCGGGCCAAAATGGCTGCCATAGGTAAAAATCGTCAGCAGGTGCCGCGCTCTGGCATCAGGCGTTTTCGGTTCGCTGCCGGAGAGCGGGCCGAAATGCCGGGTGAAGTTGGTGATGTGATCGATCCGCGCCAGCACGTCGAGCAGATGTCGCTCAGGAATGCGTTCCGAGAGGGCCTCTTCCAACTGCAACAGTCCCACTGGGGTTGCTTTGGCCCGGAGCCGCTTGAGTGCAGGCTCCCCTTTCTCGTTGATGATCAGTTCATGGTTTTGTGGCCGAGTGCGATCTACTTCTGCTGCGACCTCGGTGAGCCAGGTGTGCAGATGCTCGACGAAGCCCTCCGCCGTCAGAGGAAAGTTGAGACGCTGGCAATATTCGGCGACTTTCGGCTCGCATTCCTCCCAGGAGAGGAGTTGGTGCCGATAATCGGCATACTGCTCGGAACCTGCCACGCAGAGATCACCCGTTTTAAGTTCTTCAGCGATGTAGGAAAAGACGCATGTTTCCAGGTGTTGGCGGATGTACCAGCTCTTGCGTTTGCGCCGGACCATGACGGTACGTTGCCACTTGGCACTGGCAAAGGAGAGATCCAGGGTCGCTTCCAAATACTTTTTGGGGTCATGCTCATGAGCAATGATGAAGTTCATCGCTTCGATCAAGCTCTGGTCCGAGGTCGTTGAGGAGAGATCAAGCGTTTTAATGACCCGGAAGAGCGCTTTGCGATGGCTAGAGTAAAACCGCCAGACGAGCCGTTGATAGCGGTCTCCATGATGGGCGCTGACCTGCTCGCACTGCTCTAACAGGCGTGCGGTTCCACCTGCATCGTCGAGGACTTTGCGAATGGACGTACCTGCGGTCTCGGCAGACTCGGCCTCCGAATTGGACTGAAGAACCTCAGTGAAGACTTCAATCAGGCGCTCGGTGGTGGTGCGGTCTTCCTCCCGCAAGCGTTCTAGCTCCTCTTTCGCTTTGGTCGTGAATTTACTCATGCGTTTGATGAACATCTCAATGATCTGGTCGCGAGTCGAGATCTGCGCCTGGTGAATGAGACAGACCAGCAGAGCAAAGCGCTTCGGGGGTAGGGAGTCCGCCACATCGGTTGCCGGTAAAGATTGCGCTTCCTCAGCTAAATGGATGATTTTATTTGAGCGTATGCCTTCAAGCCACGTGTGGGTGTTTCCCAATGATTGCAGCCACGTCAAGCGGGAGAGCCACTCGTCCAGGTGCGTCAGCGTTGCGCTCTTGGGGGGTTCCTTGATCCGGGTGAAGGGGGTGTATGCAGCTTCGGCGCTCGTCTGCAAGAGGGCTGAGAGAGCGGCACGCTCACTCTCAGACAGGCGTGCCAGGATGCGTTGATAGATGCCTCCATTGACCAGGGTGCGAATGCGTCGGGCCATGCGATCCAATGTGCTAAACGCGGGCAGTTCACAATGCTCATTCAAGAGGGTTTCGATAGCTGCATTGATGATGTCTGCCGGATTGTTCATGACCTGCGCGGCCTGGTGCATCGCACGTGCCGCGACATGCCGCACCTGTTTGCCCTGGTAGGTCGTGATTTCCAGATACTCTCGCAAAGCCATGTAATAGCGGTAGAGCGTCGCCGGAGCGATATCAGGCACCAGGTCGGCGGGGAGCTTCATCACGGCGCGGATATGGCTGATCACGGCCCCTGGAATGGTCTGTGGATCAGGAAAGTAATGCAGGCGTTGATAGACTTTGAGCAAAATCATCAGCGCAAACTTTTGAGAGGGGCCGCGTGCGCGTGTGGCGACAAAGGCGATATCGCCAGGCGTTGGCGTGTAGATCTCGCGTAGCTCTTTGACGGAGGGTGCGCGAGTAAAGCGAGGATAGGCGGTTCGTGAAATGTCCGTCATCAGTACATCTCCTGCCCACCACAGATTTCTATGAGGCTCATCCATAGAGGCGGGCGAATATGCCTCTCCTAACGGAGAAGCTGCTTCACCAGGAACGTCAGGCACGCTGCTCTAGGACCATCAGGAGAGGCGCGGAACTGTCCAGAAAACGAACGTTTTTTATACTCTAGCATACAAGGCCCACAGCCATCCGCCACCTCTGCTTTTGTTGTCCTTTTTGCCATCCTCGAATCAACGTCTAAAAATCTCTTCACTCAGATGAGTTATGATACAATAAACGCAAGCATTTCAAATCAAGGAAGGAGCCGCAGCCATGATTATCGGCTATATTCGCGTTTCCAAGAACAAGCAATTAACCGCGCTCCAGGTCGATGCCATGAAGTCTGCCAACTGCGAGCGCACCTTTACCGATAAAATGACCGGCAAGCGCTTCGACCGCCCGGAGTTTCTCAAAATGCTCGACATGTTGCGTCCGGGGGATATTCTTGTCGTGTGGCGACTGGATCGACTTGGGCGGAGCCTGAAAGAACTGATCGAGACGGTGAATATGCTCGGCGCTCGTGGTGTGGAGCTGCGCAGTCTCAAAGAGAACATCGACACGACCACGCCAACGGGACGACTGATGTTCCATGTGATTGCCGCCCTGGCCGAGTTCGAGCGTGATATCATCAGCGAGCGCACCCAGGCCGGACTGGAAGCCGCCCGCGCCAGAGGCAGAAGAGGAGGCAGACGGCCCGCTATCGAGACGTTGCGCCCCGGCCAGCTGGAGCGGGCCAGACACCTCTACGCCGCCCGCGAGAACACCATCGCCGAGATAATGGCCCTCACTGGCTTTAAGAGCCGCGCGACGTTTTATAAATACGTCGTGCATCAAGCAGGCAAGGGGGAAGAAAGCAGCACGGTCGCGCGAGCCAGGCAACCGTGATCCCACCGCTGTCGTCACACGGCTGGCTCCGGCCCGCAGAAGTGAACAGATGGTGGAGTTACAGGCAGAGGTCGAACCAGTGTGCATTATGACCATGACCTTCCAACGAGGACTGGCGCGACAGAAAAGTCAAGCCCCTGTGTCTCCAATCGCAGGGCTTCGCAAAAGTCAGGGGGAGGTGAAAAAGAAGAGTCAATCCAGTAGAATGGACGAAACGAAATCAGTTCATTCGAAGGAGAGACTCACATGGAATATAACACACTGACGGTGGAGGGAAATGGAGTCCCTTCACTGAACCAATCCCAAAGTCAGTCCTTATACGCGATTTACCAGCAGATTGAGGATAAACGGGCAGCAAGAGGGAGGCAGTATGATCTGGCGGGATTGATTATGGTCCTGATCTTGGCAAAGTTGGCAGGCATGAACAGCTTGTTAGCTGCCAGCGATTGGGGACGAGATCAAGCGAACTGGCTCCGTGAGCAGTTGTCGCTCACCTGGAAGCGCATGCCCTGCCCCAACACCTATAAGTATGCTCTCGTGCGCCTGGAGAGTCAGCAGATCAACGAACAGTTTCGGGACTGGCTGGTGCGCCAAGCAGCAGAACGACGCTGCGGAGGTGAGCCAGGCCGATTGGACGCCCAGTCCGCACAGCAGACGGCGCATTTGGCCATTGATGGCAAAGTTCTCAGGGGGACAGGCAAGCAGGTCTATGGTGGCGAGGGCGAGAAACTGCAAAAGCAGGTGTTGCATGTGTATGAAGTGCAAACGGGCATTGTTTTGCAGCAATGCCCCATCACAGAGAAGCACAATGAGGTGAGTATGCTCAAACCCATGCTGTCCGAGGTGCTGTGTCAAGGGCGCATTCTGACCGCCGATGCGGCCCAAAGCTATCATGAGTTTGGGAGATTGGTCAAGCGAGCGGGTGGTGATGTCATCCTGATCATCAAAGACAATACGCCGCAGACGCGCTCAGACTTGGAACTCTTTTTTGAGGATCCGCAGGCGGATCGGAGGACATGGCAGTCCTATGAGCAGGTAGAGAAAGGACATGGGCGCAGAGAACGGCGCCAGATCCTGACCACGACGGATCTCAATGACTATTTCTACCATACCTGGGGTGACATCGGGCAAGTGTTTCGGCTCCAGCGTGAGCGCAAGACCGCCGAGAAAAGCAGCGTGGAGGTGGTCTACGGCTTGACCACCTTGAGTTGCGAGCACTGTTCGCCCCAGCGGCTCTTGCAGTTGATTCGTGACCATTGGGCCGTGGAAAATCGTCTTCATTGGAGGCGTGACGCTACGTTGGGAGAAGACGATTGTGGCGTACGGGTGCCTGCTGTCGCTCAGATGCTTGCCGTGCTCAACTCTCTTATCTTGGCCTTGATGGATCTTCACCAAGTTCCCAATGTCGCTCGCCAACTCCGGCGCTTTGCCTCTCATCCTGATGAGGCCCTTGCTTGGTTGCTCTGACTTTTGCGAAGCCCTGTCTCCAATCGCACCAGGCCCAGCAGATGTAGAACATGCTCTCACCAGGAACTGCACGCTCCGCTTCCTGTGATGAAGAAGCAGCAGACGGCCTGGTCGATAGTGCTGAGACCCTGTCTCGTGCCGAGCAGCAGGGAATAGACGAGGCGCACGCTCTTGCTCATCGAGGCGGCTTGGAATGGAGTACAAAGCTTCGCTGTGGTAGAATTTTACACGTATCCTGAGCCTAGCTCTATTTAAGGTTTTTAGTGACAAAATGGCTGCTCCAGGAACGAATCCTTGCCATATCCTCCATCAATTCGCCAATGGTATCAATTATCAGGATGGTGTCTGCTGCAAAGGGATGAGAATATGGAAGCCACCATAGAGATCGTTGTATGCTATGCGCACGAAGACGAAAAATATCTCCAACGATTACAGAAACAGTTGCGGGCACTGCAACGACAAGAGCCTATTAGCGTCTGGTGTGATCGCTCTACCAGTCCAGGAGCAACGTGGGAAAATGAGATCCATGCTCATCTCGAGTCAGCCCAGATTATCTTATTGCTGGTGAGCCTCAACTTTATGAATTCTGACTATTGTTGGAATGTCGAGATGAAAGTGGCTTTAGAGCGGTCTGGACGGGGAGAAGCTCAGGTGATCCCCATTATCATTGATCCCGTTTCCTGGCAGGATGGGCCTCTTGGAAAATTGCAAGCTCTGCCGAAGCACGGAAAACCTATTCGTAGCGCTTCCTGGCATAGTCAGGATGAGGCTTTTTTTGAGGTAGCAGAAGGCATTCGCTCTGTAATCGAAGAGATAAAAAAACAGTCTCCTGCTTTCCCTCTCTCTTCCCGGCTACTAGAGCAGAATGGAAAGATTCTCCAGGACACTGGCATGCTCGAGCAGTCTTTATCAGGGAAGTTTTTGACTGTACCGGAAGTCCACCCAGAACTAATGAGTGTGATATCGGCAGACGATGGACCCCAGCAGTTTGGTTCTCGCTATTCGGAGGTTGCTGGAGACGAGGAAAGCCAACATAGCAAACGTACCCAAAAACGCAGACAAAGGCATCTGAGCAAGAGAAGCTTGCTTGTTTCTCTTGCCATTTTGCTTGTTCTAATGTTCCTTCTTCTCCCCTTGCTTTCGCGCCCACTTTGCTTCCTCACTGTTTGTCATTCCTCTCAGCAACCTTCCAGACAACTATCTTCGCAAAATGAAGGAGAAGTCCATGATCAAAATCTCGCGGTGCAGTTCATTGGTACGCAGCAGAACACATTTGTCTTTCCTAGCGATCCTTCGGGACTGAACTCGAACCAATTATTATTATTAAAGCAGGGAGTACCGGCACTTTGTATCTATCAACCTAAGCAGCAGGTACCAACTGTCTTTCGTATTGCCATTGGCATAAGCAATCTCCGGCGGGATCAGTATGTGCTGCTCATCGAACAGATACAAATCATCGTAGAGCAAATTACCTCTATTCCACATCCACTCTACGCGTTAATGCAGAATTTACCGACATTGTCCAACTATAACCTGTACCGTGGTACTTACACAGGCGGAGATACCAATGTGCCTATTCTCACAACATACGATTACCCCCCCTATAGTTATGTTTTCTTAACTTTACACGAGACAGATAGAATCAGTATACAAATCACCTCATTAGTCGAAGTCTTTCTGAGCTTCCGTATTGCCATTACCTATCGAGTTGCCAATGAAGGACAAACACATACGTTAACACTCCCCACTCTTTTTCACATTATCTTTAGTGATAAGAGTAACTTGCATCTCTATCAAAAACTACGAGACGGACATCTTACTCAGCTAGACACACCATGAGCCATATTGAATCTGGGGGTTTTGTTCCACAAATGTTGTACCTTTAAGAGCGTAGCAAGAAACATTCTGAGGAGCCGCAATGGCGATGTCCATTTTTAACTGGGTGAGGGTAAACGTTTGCGTCCCGCTGGAAGAGGTGACGACGATTTCAGGAACGACAGAAACAACGAGGCCACTCGTATAATCCGTGATATTAATCCCTATGGTAATCTCTGCAGCATCGCCAGGTCTCAGGATAGGTATTGCCCCACTCGGCAGGCTCGGATTGTCTGGACCAAGCATGCCAGAGAGAACCGTGTTGGCAGGTCCTCTACTAACGGCGAAGCTAACCTGGTAACCCTCCCCAGGTCCAGCACCCATCATAGGACAATTATTTCCTTCTTGAAGACGTTGACCAATAGAACAAACATTGATCAAGCGATAAAGTTGCGCATTCGGTTCGGTGTCATCCAGGTAGCGTAAATGCATCTGCGAAATTTGAAGTGTTTTCTGGCTTATATTCGTGACTGTTAGAAACACAGAGCAGAAAGTGCTATCTTCGGAGTCCTCTGGATAGAGCACTGAGGCAGGAGGACTTCCAGTGATATATTTCAGCGTATCTGGAGGTATTAAGGAGGTGTCCCTATTTCCAACGAGGTCAGTCACCAAGCCAGTCCTCTGTGAATTGACAAATGTGGTTATCTGATTTACTTCAGCTTGATCATAGATAAGCCGATTAGTTGCAAGAACCAAAGACTTCTCTGAAAAAAAAGCGCCAGATGTAGGAGAATTACAAGCCACTACCTTTGAACTCACCACCTCGAGGAGATTCGCTGTCGAAAAAGATGCTTCTGGAATAGATGTGATGGTTGGGTCTGAGATATTGGTTCCTTTTGTCGGAGAGCATCCACTCAAGACAAGCAGCATACTTATGAGCAAAGAGAACGGGGCGTAAAAAGCATGCCATTTGCCATATCTAGATATCATACCTCATCTCCTTCTTATTCTCATAATTTCACAGTAAAAGTTCTCTTGAGCTAGGCCCAGGATACGTGTAAAATTCTATCACAGCAAAGCTTTGGAAGGACACCATGCCGAGAGTTGAAACATCATGCGCCGTAGGCGCACCACTCCCGATGAAAAAGAGTATCCTCGAAGGTGGCTCCTCCCGGAGAGAAGACGACCAACAGTATACCGCCTCAGAGCGTGCTTTTGAAACTGTACTGAGGTGTCTGGACGAACCACTCCCTGTCGCCTCACCAGTGCAAGACTGAGTATGAGAACACGAAGAAGACACTGAACACAAACAGACACCCCCTGGGAGGATGCCGCATCGACGTGACTTCAAGAGAAAGGAGCAGTGAGTATGCAGGTCCTCTATCAACGGTGCGCAGGTATTGATGTGCATCAACGCTTTCTGGTGGTGTGCCTCAGCATGAGGTAAGCTCAGGATACGTGCAAAAATCTCTCACAAGGCACGAATGTTCTCACCGTTGACGGATGAAACCACGCAGAAGCGTCACAAAAGCGGTTTTAACCTATCTTTTATGCATTTCATCAATACGCTCTTGCTTCTGATGCTCGATGCTCGATCAGCCTATGAAGCCACTCTATGGGGCTATGATAGCAATTTACACGCATCCTCGTCGTACCTCAGAAACGCTCTGCGACTTTGTCGATGCCATTACCAGACTTCTTTCCCGAACTCCCCAGCCCTCTCGGCGACGAAAGAAGCGAAGATCATCATCACCTGTGCGCCGCACACCCCCTCACCCGGCTGGTTCGCCGCCGACTACTCAGTCGTGAGCAAAGTGTAAAGATATCGGTTCAGTTCCTGTAAGGAAGAAAGGATATACACCCTTCTTCCTTACCTAGAGATATAGGTTCGTACTTTTTGGTAGAGTACACCTACTATCGCCTGATTCAGATTTTTGCTTCAGACAATATATAGTAGTTAATACATCAATAGAGTACAAAATATTGTGTCAACTATCTTTACATGTCCCAATGTTTAAACGAGAATTTCAGTTCGATTCCTCACTACAGCATAATGCTCACAATCTCAACAATGTGCTAGAGGCCAGCGCATCTAAACCTGAAAACTGTACGCGAAAGTTTGAATCGGCAGGCTTTACGCAGAAGCACTGCCCTGGATCAGCCGCCTCGCCGCCGCGTAGCGAGGTGGTGCCTCTGGTGGTCTTTAGGCAATGGGCGCGTTTCCTGGCGAACGCATCTTTTACCGCTACGCGCTGGCTCTCTTGCGGTCGGCGTTTCCAACCTTGCCCAACCACGAACATTTCAATCGCCTGCAATATAGCTCTCGTGAGAGTATCGCGGTCTTTGCCTCGCTCCTGACCGAACAACAGACGCAGGGGCAGCAATAGCCTGTCAACGTCTTTCTGACGGTCAGATACGACGTATCATAGCCCTGTTGAGTAGCTGGTACATCGTCTTTCATCCATCTGCTCGTGATACTTGCTCCAGCTCGCTGCTCTCTGCTGCTCACTCTTCCTCAAATCCATGACTCTCAAAGCGCAAGGTGCGGCAGTTTTCGCTGACTGTGCGCACCACCTCAGCGGGAACGCCATCAGGGAGCAGGGCCTGGATTTCTACTGTGATGGTGACGCTGGCGTGGGGCAGGCTGGTCAGATGTTTCACCACCTCTTCCATGATCTTGCCCGCGTCACTGGCCATGCGGCGCGGGTCGATCTGCACCGAGCCGTAGAAACGGTGATAAGGTGACTCATCCACCCTCGCCGACGAGGGGGGGAAGAGCGCTGGTATGGTTGGTGACTCCCTCGAAGCCTGTGGGCTGCCTGGGTGAGAGGGGGGCTGGAGCACGCTGGCCCCGCCACGCTCGACCACCACAGAGCTAGCACGTGCCTGCGGCTCGTTATAAGTCATTGCGCTGCTGATCGTTTGTGCGGCCTTTTCCGCTGCCAGACGAGCGGCTTCATCGGCCTGCCGTTGCGCCAGCGCGGCTTCGGGTTTGACCAGCACGTTACTGGCGGTGATGCCAACCGTGATGGCCTGACCAGCTTTCAGCCCCAGATAACGGTTTTGCTCCGCGTCCCACCTATCGGCATAGGCAAAGGTTTCGCGTGCCCACTCCGGCAAGGCCACCCCGTCACGAATGGCACTCAGCAGCACCTCAGTGTTTTTCAGGCGTGGCAGGTAGACATAACGCGCAAAGTAGTCGGCCAACTCTTTGATACTGATATGATGGCCCTTCCAGAGCGGGATGCGATCCAGTTCGTAGCGCAAGCGCGTTCCGGCCAGTTGCGTCATCAGCATCTCTTCCGTTTTGAGGCGACGACTGGCGTTCTGGGCCAGCGACACCTGCGGTTGCGGTTGCAACTTCAGCTCTTGCAGTTCATCGGGCTTGCGCGGGTCGGGCTGGTCTGGCACGAGCAGCCAGATATACGTTTCGGGAATGCGCGCCTCAATGCTCTTGCTGGCCTCCTCACGCTTGCTGTGCGCCTGATTGCGCTGGAACGTATCCAGGTTAAGCGTCTCGCTCTCCTGAACAATGGAGTCCCAGGCCAGAAACTGGCGCACGCCCTGCTTGAGGTCTTCTAAACGGTTGCGGTCTGCCGCCAGGAAGAGCAGTGTATTGCGATAGTTGCGCCGCGTATTACCTCGGAGGTTCAGCAGCTTTTTCGCCTCTTCGCGTGCCGAACTCTGCTGATCGCGCAGCGCGTGCGTGACCTGGGGTCGCAGCAGCACCAGGCGCACAGCGGCATCATCGTCGGCCACATCGCCCGTGGAGAGCGGGCAAGGATGGACCCGCCCAAAGTCACCAGGCGTCTTCTGCTCATGATGCAGGCGTTGTCTGATGAACTCGTAGACCGCTTCCTCGTCGAGTTGCGCCGCTCGATCTTGCGCTAAACGAGTGACGCTGGGTTGCGTAGCATACCAGTAGCGTTGTCCGTTCACATAGAGATGCGTGGCCTGATCGGAGAGGCGGCGCAAGGCATCACCGAAAGTGGCGATACTCTCGCCCGGCTGCACCGAGCCGAGCTGAATGCGCTCTTCGGTCAGGCCCTTGTTGGGATTCTGCGGAATAGGGGCCGAGCCGAGAAAAATGGTGCGCGCCACGCGGCGACTGGCTGAGTAGCGTCCCAGCACACTATTCTCATTGTCCAGGTGCAGCGGCAGCGAATGTGGGCCATCGACATCCTTCTCGATCACCGGCACCCAGCTATTCTCCAGATAGCGGGTCAGCTCGAATTGCACGCTATTGACGTTGATCGGCACACTGGCGGGCAGAATCAGCAGGCCGCTATCCTGGTGTTCCCACAGCGTATGCACGACGGCAGCCATCAGACGCAGCACGCCGCGTGTGCGCTGGAACTGGTCGATGGTAGACCAGTCCTTGTAGAGTCGGTCGAACAGTTCGGGATGAATGGGATAGGAAGTTTTGATGCGGTGCTCATAGCTGCTCTCACGGCACTCGGCGGGAAAATCCTGTGGCTGGCTGCGATAAGAGTCCACAAAGGCTTTGGCGACGGCATCGCGGGCCACGAACAGCGCCGGGTCGGTGATGGGCTGGAAGAGGCGGCGGCGCACAATCTCATAGCCCTCTTCGGTCTCCGCCGGACGCCACGGCGACTCGATGCGCCCAAAGATATTCTTGAGGCGAATCATGGCCTCGCGTCCGCCCTCGCCGCCGACCTCGGTATCCGAAGCGGGGATGGAAGCCACGACCAGCGTGCGCGGGGCGGCTTTGGCGGCCTCGGTCAGCGACTGCGCAAAGCTGAGGTTGGCATCAAACGAACCGGCAGGCAGGCCGGAGACGCCGTAGAGTTGACGGGCAAAGACCACCCATTCGTCAATCAGGATGAGGCAAGGCGCGGCTCTGACAAAGAGGGCGCGCAGCACCTCGGAGCCGGGGCTGACGCCTTGCCGGTCGGCCTCGGCCACCAGGGCGTAGCCCTCCTGACCCAGCAGTTGCCAGGCCAGTTCGCCCCACAGCGTGTGGACGAGGCACCCATCCGGCTTGCGTGTCAGCTGACCAGGGGAAAGTGCGTAGCCGACCAGCACGGCGCGCCGCGCCTCTGGGGGACGGGCGACGCCAGCTTCGGTCAGCACGGGTTCCATGCCCACCAGATCGGCAACGGGGACGCCGGAGAAGAGATGATAGAGGGCCAGCAGCGAGTGCGTTTTGCCGCCGCCGAAGTTGGTTTGCAGGTCAACCACGGGATCACCGCCCGTGCCACTCAGGCGTTGGAGCGCGGTGACGAGCAGTTTGCGCAGACCATAGGTCAGATAAGTACGCTGAAAGAAGTCGCGCGGCACACGGTACTCGTCGGAGCCGATGCCCTGATGCACCTGGGCCAGGTCAGCGGCAAACTCGGCCTGCTGGTAGCTACCTCTGGCTACGTCGGGGTGCGGCGTGACAATCTCGCGCCAGGGACGCAATCCGCTCAAGGGGCGTCCTTCCAGTGGAGCGGTTGAGCCTTTGCGCGTCTCATGGCGTGCCTGCTCTTCAAAACGCTGGCGCATCAGTTCATACTTCTGTCGTTCCAACTCGTTGGCCTGTGTTGAGGCGGAGATGGCAGTAAGCAGGCGCTGCATGCTGTCGAGAGCGCGGTAGGCATCATCGGTGCTAAAGGCTTCCTGGTGCGCCCATTGATTGCGCGTGGTACGCAATTCGCTGATCAGGCTACGTTCGGCGTGGCCCAGCACCTTACTAAAGACGGGCGTCCATTGATCCCACATGAGCAGCAAAAGCCCCTGGGTATCCAGGCGGATGCCATCCTCGTTCTCGGCAAGGTGCTGTTCGCGTAAGGACGTGGCGGCCTCATACGGCCAGCGCGCCCCATACTTCGCCTGCATCTCCCGCTCGACAAACGGTTTGAGACCGGTATTCAACAGTTCTAACGCGCGTCCCACGCGCTCGTGATTGCTTTGTGCCATATGTTGTGTCCCTCTGGCTCAACTATTTATTAGCGTCCATGTACCGCATCCATTCGACTGAAAGCCTTTATCGGTGCCGACGATGGTGACAATGGCCTGAGAGTCAGTATTATTATTGGCGATAATATCATCTGTCGTGTTGCCAAATCCACTTAACCTGGCGTAGTAGCATCCGGTAACACCCGTATTTTTGTACGTTCCCGGAGTGATATCAGTACCCACGATGTACATGCCATCGCCAAAGCTGGTTTTGCTGGCGGTGATTTGTGACAAATCACTTGTCCAGGTGCCACAATTCTGGGAAGAGAAGCCTTTATCTGTCGCGCTAATGGTGACAATAGCGGGATTATCGGTATTATTATTGGCAATGATATCGCTAAGTGAGCCGCTGAATCCGCTCAGCCTCTCATAGTAACATCCTGGGGATCCAGTCCGTGTGCGATAGGTACCCGGTTGGATATCTTTACCGACTTGATATATTCCATCCCCAAAGGTTACGAATGAAGGCGTAGGCGTGGGCGTAGGAGCCTTTGTCGGTGTCGGAGTTGGAGTCTGAGCGACCGTTGGTTGTGTAGTTGGTTGTGTGGTCGCCTGCAATGCGGATTGCGTTGAAGTACCCCCTGTTGTAGTATTATTAGTGTTCTTCGTGCCATTACTCACTGCTGCAATAATAATGAAAATCAACACAATTGTCCCAATGATAGCCCATGTGCGGCGACTCAATTTCTTGCGCGGCGGCTTTGGTGGCATCATCCCTGATCCTGGTGGATATGTTAGTGGTTGACCAGGTAGATATTGCCCAGCCTGTGGATATTGAGGATATGGGGAGAGCTGACCGGACGCTGGTGATGGTGTTTGTCCCTGAGCGCTTGAAGGCAGTGATGCAGAGGATGTTGGGGGTAGTGAGTCAGCTTGCGGTACTCCTGTCTGATCAGTCGATGGTTGCCCTTGCCCCTGTGGTTGTGGCTGCGAAGCATTCCCTGTCTGCTGCGAGGACAGTGGGAATCCTCCCTGTAGTTCTGGCCCTACAGGAACATTCGGAAAAAACTCCAGAAACTTCTCAGCATTTTGTTTCGCCATAAAATTCGCGGGAAAAAGATTGTATGCTGTATAAATTGTGAGGTCCGCCATCATCGCACCTTTTTTCAGCGCAATATACGTCACATCCTTACGTGGTATTGACCATACTAGCTTATTAAAAGGTGCTACCACCTTCACTGATGTCTCATCAACCTGTAAGCGACCTGCTTTACATGGTTCATTGTATAGCATAGGTATTCTCCTCCCTGATACTCGTATGAGCATGAATTGCTCATAATGACAATATTAAATGGATTGCTACCTCCATGGGTTACTCTTCAGCTTTCGCCTTTCATCACCTCCTTTCATTTCATCACCCCAGATATGCCCCTTCCCACAATCCTGTATCGCTTGCCTGCCTATGGGCCAACCGACTGATCTCCGACCACGACGTAACTAAACTGTTGTAGGAGAGGGCTTCAGTGGCCCAGTCTTTGCGCTCGCAGACGGTATAGAGGCGATAGGCGAGATCACGCGCGATCTCGCCGCGTTCACCAACGCGGCGCAGGATGTTCCCAGCCCCGACATCGCCGTGCTTGTCCAGGGCATCAATCAGGCGTTGCATCACCTCCCAGACGGTCAGGCGCGGACTTGTAGGGTTCCATTCGGCGGGCAGTTCGTCGCGGCGCAAGAGGCGCACTTTGCCCGCACGGGCCGAGAGCAGATCCGCCTCGACCAGGCTCTGCAGCGACATATTCTTGGCCTTCGAGAGCGTCTCGGCACGGCCATACTCGCCTTCCTCGTGTGCGTACTCCTCGAACCAGGCCACCGCCCAGCGTGTCTCCGCGTCGTACTCGCCCTCCTGCTCGGCCAGCACCTCGTCGAGCGTGCGATTAATCAGTTGCAGCGCCGTGCGCACGCGCAGGGGTGAGCCATCCGACTCGATGACCTTGCTATAGCGCGAGTAGATCGCCATGCCAGGGCCAATGCTGGCCTGTGCCAGGTCTACCGGCGCGACACCGCTCTCTTGCAACTTATTCAATTTATCGGCTAGTTCGGCACGCAAATCATTGAGAAACTGGCGGCGTGAGGCAAGAGGCGCATCTGTCGGACGCGGACGACAGACCAGCACACCCGGAGTCAGTTCATCCAGCAGAACCACGCTTCATCCTCATTAGGCTCCTGTTCGTCGCTTACTGCCCACGCATGTTTGTTATGGCCTAGTGTACCGCATGGATGAGCCAACGGCAATATAGTTGAGCATGCCAGTGTCCGTCAATTGTTTGCTCGAGAACCAGGGCGGTCACCCCTGCTCGATCTTCATGCGTCTATCCTATAACTATAAGAAGCTCTCCTTTCATGCATCAGCGAGGATATGGGTTTTTCAAGCGAGTATTACGGGCATAGTGTTCGTAGGTGTTCTCTGCTGTTCTTTGAAGTTTACCTCCGTCTTTTTTACCGTTTTGACTCGATACCGAAAGAATGGTACCTTGATGCCAGTCAATGATCGTGTGTCATCGTTGTGCATTCATTTTCAATACAGGACGTGTCACTCCAGAGCACCTCTCTGCCACCTGCCTGTTTGGAAAGGAGTCCCTCTATGGACAGTCAAATGCCCCCACAGCTCAAGCCAGGGGTATCCGCAGGTCGAGAATCTGATGAAACAAATATGGACACTGAAGCAAAGGAACGCGAACAAGCCATCATTGCCATCTGCCCACAATCCACCATTCCTGTCGAGATTGTCCCCCTGACGACCTGTTTCGGCGTTACCTATTATGAATGGTATGTTGCCGTAGGAAAGGCGCATGGCGTCGCCTGTTCACCCTCTGAAGCCCTCGGCGAGGCACTTGAGGCCCTTCACGTCCTCTCCACCGCCTCGGTTTCCCGAAGCCGATAGATACCTGTTCCGGCCTGGAACCCCTTGCCCGTTCCAGGGGTATCGCTACGTAAGCTGTCGTGCGCCGATGCGCACTCGTTTTCCTTGCTGGAGGAGTCCAGCCTCACAGGAGCAAAGGTGAGTAAAGCACTTCCTAACTTGGAGGCGAAAGCCAAAGGGAACAGGAGCATGGATTGAAAGCGCAGTGAGGGAAGCACCCGCTCCCAAGATGCTGTGCGAGCTAGGCCGCCTATGGTTAGCCCTGCATTGGGCGAACGTCAGGCGACTCGTTGTAGTACGTCGACCAGAGGATGATGGTGCTATTACCTCTGCTTGGGGTTGCGGTAAGAGTGGCAGCCTTATCGTAAATGCTCTCCCCAAGGGGACTTGGAATGACCAAGCTAACCGCCGAACGACGAACCTACGGACGAACCAGGGAAGCGAGTGAACTTCGGGATCGCCTACGAGCCGAGAGGCTTATGGCGACGGAGCGGCCATAGTACCCGAACGCCTGGGGTAATGCCTAGGACAGGGGGAAGGGCCGCAGGGTTGTATGCAGTGTAAGTACCTGTGCTGCACCGGAGTCATGTTTCTGCCGCTCCCGCTACGCTAGCTGCAATATCCTACCATATACATCCCCCTCTATCGCTTGTTGCGCCGTGCCTGACGCTCAGCCTGAATGGTTTGTTCGCTGTATGGAAAACAGTACACCGCTTTTTCGCGTCCGTCTTTGCCGACAAGTGTGCAGTGGATAATGACATACAAGTCATGTGGATTACAAGCTGCCAGCGCCCGTAAAATCTGATAGGCACTCTCTCGTGATTTGCAGCGAGCATGTTCATACCACCGACCATCAGGCATTAAAGAACGCAGAGAATAATCGTACCATCTGGAAACCTCTTTCCATTCCTCTGGCGTCATAAAGGTATCCAGCTTCCAAGGATTGTGTTCATCGTATGGCGCGTAGGCGATAGTTTGTGTGCTGCCCATGTTTCCCTCTTCTTAATATTTGACCATCTAGTGTTCCCTCAACCGGGACAGCTCTTCCCTCGTGCGCAGCCAGCGAAGATAGGCGTCTTCCTCCCCGCGTCTTGCTTGCTGCCTGGGAATCTGATACCAGATGCACCTGGCTGCGCCATCTGTTTCCACAATGGCGGCCTCGACCGTGATCGTGGAACCATCTTCGCGCTGATGGCGATAGGTGCCACGCGGGGCGCGCGAGATCCGCTCATCCTCCAGCGCACGCAGTTCCCGCTCCAGGCGGGCCATCTCCTGATAATGCTCGGCAATGAGACGGCGCTTCTCATTGATCTGGGCTGTGAGCTGCGCAAGCTCCTGTTCTTTTGCTTCGGACATGGTTATCCTCCGTATCAATATAGAACAACGGGTATACGGCTTGTTTATGCTTCTTCCTATTGTACCAAAAACACAAAAAAAATCCTGGCTTCTCCCCTGCTGTTCCTTGTTTCGACCGATAACAAAGGGACAGCAGGGGAAGATCATCTAGCGTACCAGCGCTGCTTCAGACAAGGACGGCTCTCACGTCTGTGGTGGCTCTTCCTCGCTTGCCCACTGAGCAAAGCAATCTGCTATCACCTGTGTCTCAGCGCTGATCTGCTCTATCACAACCGTCACGATGGCGGGATGGAGCAGTGATTGTGGCAGACGATGAGCGAAGGGCAATTGCCCACGAGCGCCGGACGATAGATTTCGGCCACCCGCAGCACCGAGCTATCGACCGTCCCTTTGTAGAGAGGCAACCGTGCCTGCACTTCATGCTGCTTGTTGAGCAGCAAGACCCACAACTCCTCGGAGAGCGGCAGGTCGAAGAGCGCCAGCAGCTCTGCCGCTCTCCGCTCTTGTGGGCGAGGGCAAGAACGGGGTATGGACGACGCCGAAGGGAAGACGGGTGTTGAGAGACAATCATGCTGGTGAGACCTCTTCTTCTGATTCTGAGACATCTTCTTCCTCCACAAAACGAACACGCCATGATGGCTCTGCGACCGACCATCTATGAAAATCGTAAAAACCGTGCACGGAGGCCAGCATCTGATCAATGGTGGCGTTGGTGCGCCTGGCTTCTCGGGGAGCAATCGAGGGGAGTGCCGAGGCTGGACGACGCAGCCAACTAATGAAGCCGGCCAGCCGAGCGATATCTACCTCTGTCCAATCGGTCTGCTCAGTGCGCAGAAATTCCCAGAACAGCTTGAGATGATGGGCGATGGCGCGACGAGTATGCGGAGATCGCCCCAGGCTTTCCAGAAATGCCAGGTACGCCGTGATTGGCTCGATGGGTAAGTAAGCATCATCAAGCACAATCCAGGAAGCCTCATTCGTCTCAGGGTGACGGATTCGTTGAACCTTCATTGTAACCTCTCCTCTTCGTTGTAGAAATGGTCCTGGTATATCTTCTGCAACGTATCAGAGCGGTTTCTTTCACGACGATGAAGACGTTATGGAGAGGACTTCTTCTCGATACAGATTTCGAATCTTCTGCCACCAGTTCCCAAAGAGAGTATATCATATATGTCTTTTTGTCCAGTCATATGAGCTACCAGCTTTCAGCTCACCAGGGGGAGTGTCGGTGTTGAGCGTCGGTCGCATGCTCCCGTGAGCCGCCAGCGCCACGCTCACTCGCCGGGCAGCGTCTCTGTCGCGCGTTGCTGGTTGCCAGGGATAGACGCGGGCCACATGCGCATTGGCGACTTCACCTGCTCAGGCCAGCGCCTTGTCCTCCCCCTTCCACGTAGCAAAGGTGGCGAAACGGATGAGCAGGAACTGGCGTCAGACGGGGAGGAACAAGCGGAGAGCGTCTCCTCGCGGCTTATTGTCCTCTTATTTTCGCGCACACGGGGACGGGGGACAGACAGAGCCGTTTTCCAGGCCCGCGTCAATGGCAACGCAGGAGTGCGCCAGGACACATCAAGCAGTATCACTAGCAGCACGGCGAGTGAGAGCGTCATGAGCATGCCGATGAAGACCGTGAGCCAGGAGAGGGTCAGCACCGTATTCAGCCAGCACGTGAGGGCCAGCAAGAGCATCCCGACAATGAGCAACCCGCCTTTGCGCAGCAGGAGCAGCTCTGCATCTGGAACCTGGGTTGCACTTCTCATGAGCATGAGACAGGAGGGGGCTATCATGCGCCCTGCTGCCGCCCCCACCGTTTGGGTGGCCAGCAGCGCAAGCGCCGACCAGCCGAACTCACGTGCCAGGGTGGTTTGCAGCAAGGCCAGGGCGCTATTGCCCCCCACCACTGAGCCAGTGAGCCAGCCGCTCGCCGCCGCCAGCACCGGTGCGACCCACCGATACTGCGTTCCCAGGTGGGCCGCTACAGCATGGCCCAGCAACGCAAGCATCCCATTGGCCTGCATGACTTGCGCCACCCACAAAAAGCTGAGGGTCGTGACTGCCACCGGGGAAAACTGCTGGATGGTGGATGCAGCAGCAGAAGCGCACTGGTGCCAGGTCGGCTTGAGAACGAGCAGCGAGAGACCGACGGTCAGCGTCATCCAGAAGCCGGGCGAGGAGAGCAAGGGCAACTGCCAGTGCCAGGTCGGAACCGCAACGGTCAGGTGTTGCTGGAACCAGGGGGGCAACGGAAGGAGATGTGAAAGCAGCAGCAGCACCAGCAAACTTGCCGAGGGAAACAGCGCTTTCGCCGTCGTGGCCGTCCCCCTGTGGTGGCGTTGGTCTTCCCGACGGTGAGCCTTGTCTTGGAAGGCAGCCACGCCGTAACAAAATACCCCACTTGCGAGCGCGGCCAGCATGCCAGCCACGTCTACGGAAAGCCACTGCGAGCAGGCCCAGGTGACAGCCGTGAAGAGGAGCGTCTGGCCTCCGACCACCCACCCCCAGCGTGTGAGCGCCTCTTTCCCCTCGATGACCACCAGTGTCGCGATGCCCACCAGCAAGAACAGAGGCGCAGACAGCAGACTCACCAGACTGCCCAGTGCTGGAGCGGAAGAGGCCGTCAGGTGCGCGGTCAGCGTGATGGCCACCCCCATTGCTCCCCATGCGACCGTTGCTTGTCCGAGCAGGCACAGCAGCAGCACCCGCGTGGGAGTGATATTCAACAGCAGCAGCACCGGGGCCACCACAAGAATGCTGACGCCAAACCCACACAACGCCTCAAGCAGCGGACACAGGCACAGCACCAGTACCAGTACCAGGAGGTGCTGGTCAGCAAACACCACTCTTACCTGCTCGACGAGCAGATGAAGCGTCCCTGTGGTGCGCTGAAGATGATAGAGCAGCAAGGCCGGAAAAATGATGATGAGGATGCTCAAGGCGGTGGTGGTTCCCGTTGCCAATGCCATGCCCGCTGTGCCTGCGGGCAGCGCAAACGCTCGATCAAGCAGTATCACCAGTAAGAGATAGCCGAAGGTGAAGAGGCCGACCGTGCGCGTTGGCCAGCGACACAGCAGCAAACAGAACGCCAGGCCGAACGGACTGGCTGCCAGCAACAACGACATCATGCTGCTCCTTTCGTGTCATGAACCGTCGGCAGGGCCGGGTTGGCGATGAGAGGAGCGGACTGCTCGTGCCAGGCCCTGATGTGTGTCACGATCTCACCTGGCTCATCGGCCAGCCTGAGCAGATGCAAGTCGTCCGCATCAATCATGCCTGTGGCCAGCAGGGCCTGACGCAGCCACTCTAGCATGCCCCGCCAGAACTGCCTGCCATACAGCACGAGCGGAACCGGTGCCAGCTTGTGGGTCTGCATCGCCACCAGCACCTCGAAGAGTTCGTCGAGCGTGCCGAAGCCGCCGGGAAAGACGACAAAGGCGCAGGCGGCAGCCAGCAAAGTGGCCTTGCGGGGCGCAAAGAAGGTAAAAGAAACAGCACTCTCGACATAGGGATTGGCAGGCTCGGCCCGCTCAAGCTGAATGGGACAGCCCAGCGAACGTGCGCCACCTTCCCGTGCGCCCCGATTGGCGGCTTCCATGATGCCCGGCCCCCCGCCGGTAATGATGCCAAAGCCCGCCTGGGCCAGCAAACGCGCCGTTTCACGCGCCGCCTCGTAGAGAGGAGCAGCGGAGGTGGTACGCGCTGAGCCAAAGAGCGCGACGGTGGGCGTGGATGCGCAGGTGGCAAGCAGCGCGCTGCCCATCACATAGTCGCGCATCACGTGATGAAGAGCGGTGTGTGGTAACGGTGAGTCTATTGCTTCCATGAAATGTTCCTCACTGATTGCTTGTCCGGCTCAAGGCCGGTGCCGGTTGTTCCTCTTGTGCTGGCGACGTGGCGCGGTCGGCACAGAGGTGTGTTGTAATGGCAGTGGCTATCCCCGTCGGCTCGTCACAGAGGTGCAGAGGCGCAGACATGTCCTCAAACGTGTCGGGCATTCCATCACACAGACGAGTCCAGAACGCCCGCCCGTACAGGACGATGGGAACGCGATTCATCTCTCCTCGCTGCATCGCGCCTATGGCCTGCACCAGCCCCTCGATGGTGTCCAGGCCGCCGGGAAAGAAGACCAGGGCACAGGCCGCCGAAGAGATCGTCATCTGATAGCTGACCCTGCTGCTGAACCGCAAGACCACCTCCTGCAAGGCACGACGGTCTTCCTCTTCTGCGTCTCCCTCATGCCGTGCCGCCTGAAGGAGACAGGCCACCGAGAGCATCCCCCCGTCGTATGCGCCCTGCTTCGCGGCTTCCATGAGGCCGTTGTGGGCGGTCGTCAGGATGCCCAACCCCGCCTCTGCCAGCAGTCGGGCGGTCTCATATGCCGCCGCTCGCGTGGCAGCGTCTGCTGTCGCAGGGGTCGAGCCGCCGAAGAAAGCGACACAGGGAGGGGTGTGGTTAGCAGCGAGGGTGTGCAGACCGGCCACCGTCTCGTGCAGCAGACGGTACAGGCCGTGTTGCTGGCACGGGGCAAGTCCCCGTAGCGCTCGTACTTCACTCGCCCAGTGAGGAGGTAGCGCACAGACAGAGAAAAGCTTGCGGCAAGGCTTGACACTCAGCAGAGCCAGCAGGAGCGCGCCCACAGCGGCCAGCACCGGCCAGGTGAGGGCAGGCGAGGGAGCCGCTGTGCCCAGCAGTCCGGCGATGAGCAGCGCGACCCCCACCACCTGGTTGCTCGCCGGATGCTCTTTGAAGAGCAAGAGGCCAATCAGCAGCGGAATCACGCCATAGGCGGAGGCAACCATACCGACGACGCCGATGGAGCCGAGGGTCGAAGCCAGCGACAACAGCAGCAAGCCACCCACATCTGCACAGCCGACCAGGACGGCTCCCGCTCCCCAGAGCCAATGATGATGCGGGGGGGCGCTGGTCGCCTTCTCAGCCACCGGTTGCCCGGTGTTCGCCTGCCCCGTCCAATCGGGGCGCAAGAAAACGGCCAGCAGCAGGCAGGAGAAGAGGCGCGTCCACACCACGCACAGCAGCCAGTCGCTGACCCGCGAGGCCGCCCCCAGGCCGAAGGCCAGCAGGCCAAAGCCGAGCATGGAGACCAGCGCCAGGGCGATCTCTGGACTGAGCAAGCCCGGCAAGCTGCCTGCACGCACGAGTCGTCTGACCTCACCCCCGTTGAGAGTCGCCAGCAGCACCCCGACAAAGGTGATGAGCAAAAAGACAAGTTGCCACCAGGCCGGTAGCTCGTGCAGCACGATGATCGCTGAAAGCAGCGTGACACCCCCCTGTGCGGACACCAGGGGACTGACGATAGCCAGCGGGCCATGCGCTAAGGCTTGATAGAGGGTCAGATAGGCCAGGGCGGCGACCGCTCCCAGCAGCAGGCCGGAGAGCAGACTCGTTATGAAAGCGGCCAGGGTGAGATCGGTCGGCAGGCCCACCAGCAGCGTGAGCAGGCCCGCCAGCAACAGTCCGGCCACCTGGGCAATGAGGGTCGTGGCAGCACTGCCGATGCGCTGCGACACCTTCGCCGCCAGCGTATCGGCCCCGCCCCACAGCCCTGCGGTGGCCAGACCAAGAAGCACTGTGTGCATATGCATCTCCTTCTCAAAATACATCCCATGTATGCTTCAAGGATTGCCAGTGTCATCGCACCTGTTGTGAGGGGCAAGAAGAGACCCTCTCTCGGCAGCCAGTAATAGACAGGCAAGGGAGGGATGCACCAGGAAGAGACACGCCTCGCCTCAGGACATGCATGGGATCAAACCAGCCTGGGAGGCACACAATCTCCCTTTGCCCGTCCAGGGGTGTTGCCCTTTCCGCCACGCCTGCGGCAGTGGTGGATGTACCAGGCTCGTACCAGGAAGCGTGCGTTTGCCTGCTCTGTTCCTTCCGGCGTTTCGCGGGAGAGGCGACGAATGGGCGGGGGGTCACTCTCCCTGCGCGCACAAGACAGGCAAGCCCTGCCACGTTTTCCCTTCCCTGCACGGAGTCTAGCCGACCAGCAGGCGTCGTGGCGGCAAAGAGACACAGGAGCAGCCACGTGAGTGGCAACAGCAAGAGAAAGGGGAACAGCCACAGGCAAGCCACCGTTGGCGACAACGGGCCAGGACACGGGTCGGTTGGACACGCTGCCTGCCAGCAGCATGCTATGCTTGTCGCAAGCCGTGTGGGTGGATGGGTCCGAGAGCGCTTATCTCGGTGTATTTTCTTCGAGAAGGAGGGCGTGATGAGAGCTATTCCTGACCATCTAGTGAGCAGCAATGCTGGGAACAGTGAAACGGAGCCGCAGCTTGAGGTCAGCGTCGGACTCCACAGGGGATTTCAGCGCAAAGATACCCCCAATGGCGATGCGCTCTTTGCGCTGCGCAGTATCCAGTCCACCCGGTCCGGCTTGCAGCAGGTGGGCCTGTTCGTCATTGCCGACGGCATGCACAACAACGGACGCGATGAGTTCGCCAGCCATCTGGCCATCGAAACCATGAGCTCTATCGTCGTGCCTACGCTGCTCAGTAGCACCAGCGTGGCCTTCACCGACCTGTTAAAAGAGGGCATCAGCGCCGCCAATATTGCTCTCTATCGGCACAACACAACGCTGCAAGAGCAGGGCGAGGGGAAAATGGGCACGACCATCACCGCCTGCCTGATTGTTGGCCGCATGGCCTCTATCGCCAACGTGGGCAATAGCCGCGCCTACCTCTACCGCGCATCGGCGGGCCTTCAGCAGATCACCAGGGATCATACCCCTGTAGGCACTCTCATGGCGCAGGGATATTTGAACGAAGAGCAAGCGCGCCAGCATCCCTATCGTAAGATGCTTGAGCGTTACCTGGGCAGGCAGGCTACCGTCGAAGCGGACAGAGTGACGCTCCCACTCCACAACCATGATATGCTGCTCCTCTGTTCCGATGGCTTGTGGGCAATGACTCCACATGGCGAAATCGCCCAGCTTCTCAGCCATGCGCAAGCTGACTCCACTCTGGTCGGCCCTTTACTAGTACAAAGCGCTCTCAATCACGGCGGCACAGACAATATCAGTGTGATCGTGAGTAGCTATCACCTCTGCCCTTAACAGAACACAAGGAGGAAACGTTATGCAGATGATGGTTGACGAAAGGCAGCAGCAGTTCCAGGTAGCTCCTGGCCCCCTGGGGGATGTCGCGTTTCGCACCTATGGGATGCGTGAAGCAACAAAGCTGACGCTTGTTCTCATTCATGGGTGGCTTCAGGCCGGGGTATGCTGGCGCAGGCAGATACCGGTGCTAGCAGAGCAGTACTATGTGGTTGTGGTAGATTTGCCAGGGCATGGGCAAAGCGCTGGCCCAACCGGACAAGAGGAAGAGGTTCCACCTGCACTCTGGTCGCAGAGTGTTCAGGCGGTTCTTCATACACTGCGGCTCGACGAGACCCCTCTTGTCCTCATCGGTTGGAGTTTCGGTGGAGTTGTCATCAGCCAGTATGTGTGTCAGTATGGTACCCAGCATCTGCGGGGCATTGTCACGGTCGGCACGACCCTCGCTTCTTTCGCTCAGATGCCGACAGGAGCCGCACAAGCATCTGAGCTGATGTGTCTGCTAGATCCTTCTTCGGATGCAGGAGCTCGCCTGGCTGCCTTTGAGCAGTTTCAGCGCGGACTGACCTCTCATCCTCTTCCCCAGGAAGAATATTACCTGACCTCCGGCTATAACATGGTTGCTTTGCGCAAACTATGGTCGATCAGCGTAGACTGGGTGTGGTCAGCCGCTGCGACCGGTGCCGAGCAGCAGGTGCGCGAGGCTGGGATTCCCACGCTGATCATACAGGGAACCCGTGATGCTTTTGTGCCTGTTGAGGTTGCGCAATCCTTGCATCGAGCGCTGCCTCATTCCACATTGCAGTTGCTTGATTGCGGCCATTCACCGTTTCTTGAAATGCCCCACACGTTTAACTGTACGCTTCTTAACTTTCTCGATACACTATCGTAAGTTGTTGGTGATAGGATAGAGCGCTCCAGGCCAGAGGCTGCGAGCAAGCCCCTGCGCAAGCAGAGCGTCTGTCAGGCGACACTCCGCATCAAGAGAGGGGCCGTGTCGCCTGACCTGGCAGCGCCAGCAAGCAAGCGAGCCGACCAATCAGGCTGAGTCGTGGAAACTGAGGAGAAACCGTGCAGCCGCCTACTCATCAGCCCCTTGATTCGACTGGCCCAGCATCGTCAGCACGGCAGGACAGCGCCAGTCCGACGAATCCGAGCCAGCAGCCCCACCTGCATTCATCATCAGGCCAGCAGCCGTTTCCCTTGCTGCTGATGCAGGCCCGCCTGAGTCGGGGCTGGACACAACAGCAGTTGGCCGATCTCATCGGCACCACCCCGCAAACCGTCAGTAGATGGGAACGCGGCACGGCCACGCCCGGCCCCTATCATCGTGGCAAATTGAGCGCCCTCTTTGGCCTCTCCCTCGCCGAACTGGGCTTCTTCGAGGCACGAAGAGAGGACGAGCGTGAGACTGCTTCGGCACATGAGGCTGGGCCAGCAGCAGAAGAGAGGCATGCCCGCCACGACCAGGCCAGCAGCAGCTACCTTCCTGCGGTCGAACCGGCATCTGCCCCTGCTCCTGCTGCCCTTGCGCCCTCGGCCCCAGTCGAGCCGCCAAAGCCTGGGGGAACCCCTGACCCCCAGGCGCTCTTAGCAGACCAGCGCCGCCGACCTGCCGTCCCTCACCGACGTTCCCCCACGTTCCTCTGGCGCATCATCGCCAGCGTCCTGGTGCTAGCAGCACTGCTCGTGCTGACCTGGCCTGCTGCGCTGGCTTTGCTTTCCCAGGGTGTTCCCACGCCCCGACCGAAGTCGGCGGCAAGCGGAACCGCCGCTGGCACCATTGCCTTTCTTAGTAGCGGTCAGTTTCAGGGCAACAGCGCGGCGGGCATGAATGATGAGGTCGCTATTCGTCTGAGCGGTGTTCCCAGGCCGCCGACAGGCACGAGCTATGTTGCCTGGATGACCGGCTCTTCCGGCAGCGAAGCCGTCTGGACGCCGCTAGGCCGCCTGGCCTGGACAGCAGCGCCAGTGTCAGCTTCCACGCCACCTGCTGGCAACAGTCCTGACACCGGCACCGTCTCACTCTTTTCCGTTGCGCCGCAGCACAGCAATCTGCTCGTGACGTCCTCTCGTTTCCTCATCACGCAGGAAAACACGAGCATGGCCCCCCTGCAACCGTCCTCAGCCTGGGTCTATGCAGCTAGCATCAGCACCACACCCACGCCGGGCGACCCCAACCATTACAGCCTGCTCGATCACCTGCGCCACCTGTTAGCTGCCGATCCCCAGCTTGCCGCCCTGGGCATCAAAGGGGGTCTCATGTATTGGCTCGCGCGCAACACGCAGCAGGTGGCGAAGATCGCATCCGGCCTGCAAGCGGACTGGCAGCGCCACCAGTTGAGCGAATTGCGCCAGCGCCTCATTGGCATCCTGCTGTATCTGGACGGCAGCCCCAATGTGCAAGCCGATGTGCCACCTGGCACTCTCCTGCCAACACCCACACCGTTCACCCGCGTCGGCCTGCTGACAGTCTCTCCTGCGCAATCGCCGGGCTATGTCCTGCACACGGATATCCACCTCGAGGGCGTCCGCGCGGCGCTCGGCGCGACCGCCGCACAACGACAAGAGGCGCTCCAACTGCGCATCGCTATGAATGCGGTGGGTGACTCACTCTCTAACGTGCGACAGGATGCCCTGCAACTCATCCGCATGGACGACACGCACTTGGCGCAATCAGGGGCGCTCGCTTTGCTCAGGGATCTGGCAATCCAGGCGCAGGATGCCTATGCAGGCCCAACCGGCCAGACGGCAACGAACACTGCGGTCAGCCCATCATCCTCATCCTCGCCATCGCTAGCAGCGGGGGCAGGGGTGAAGTGGATCGAGAGCCAGAGCCAGCAGCTAGCGATCTTCACCTGGTATCGCGTGTAAACCTGAACCGATGGTGATGGTGACCGTTTGCCTGTTTTGCTCGCCCATTCCCTGCTCTTTTTCCTCGCCCTCTCTCTTCCTCCGGCTCCTCTGTGTGGTGCGCGTGAGGAAATGTTCAGTGGATGTTCAGCAAATGTTCAGCAATGTCGTTCTCTCTTGAGCCTTGCTCCGGCTACACTGGCTCCTGAGCCTTGCCAGCTACAGCGTGCTGGCCGACAACAAGAAGAGGAAAGGAGCGAGTATGCCCATCAGTGGATATTGCTCCCGCTTGCGGGAGCGGGAACGGGAACGGGAGCGAGAGGGGGAAAAGCGGCACAGGAGCGGGAGAGGTGGCTGGTTGCAGGCTGCCCTCTGTCTGCACGTGCTGACCCTGCTCGCTCTGCTGGCTTTGCTCTCGGCCTGCGGGGGTGCAGCGCCCCCCTGGGGCTACGTGTGGACGGATGCGCAGCATTTCGAGACGCTGAGCTGGCATGAGCAGAACGGACAACTCTCCGGCCAGTACAGCGGCCTCTCGTATGCTCAGGTCAGCTTGCCCTCTGCCACACAGCCCGCAAGCTATGGGGCAGCCTACCAGGGGACGCTCAACGGGCAAACGGTCACCATCACCATCGGTTCAGGTTTACTCTCCCAACACCTGTCGGGAACGCTCTCAGGCGATGAACACATGCTCACCCTCACCGTCCTTGACCCGTCCAGTGGCCAAACGGTGCAGCAGCGGTGGGTAGCCGTAACCGCCGTCCAGCAAGGGCAACTGGTCGCGGCCTTCAACGCCTACGAACAGGCACGCGCCTGGCTGGCTGTGGTGCAGCAGGAACGCCAGCGCGAACGCGACTGGCATGACCCCAATGCAGTCGCCCTGGCCACGACCCAGCAGGCGGTACGCACTCAGCAGGCGCAGGTGGAGCAGATACAGCAGGCAGCCCCACAGACGCGCTGTGCGCTGGTCGCTGCCTACATGCCCCTGGATGCATCCTGGTTCACCTTGCCAGATCCTTCTTCCAGCGATGGACTGCTTTCGGCCCTGGCTCATTTCCAGCAGGCGTGGCAGCGAGCCGAACGCGGCCCTGTCCCACATATCGCCGGACTGGTGTTGCCCTGGCTGCTGTCCGCTGCGGACGAACGCCGGGCCATTGCCCCCGCCTCGACGCTGGCCGCACAGCTTCAGGCGTCGTATCAGGCAGACGAACAGGCCATGCAGCAGGCGCAGCAGCAAAGTCGGCAGCTTGATGCACAGGTCACTCACCTGGCTCAAGGCTGCCCCCCCACGCCCGCTTAGAAAGGAAATCGGTATGATGCACCACCCATGTATACGAATTGTCTGGCGCATCCTGTGTCTCGCGGTGACGCTGCTGACCGCTCTCGTGCTGCTGGGATGGTCGCCGACGGCCCTGGCGACGTCAGCCGTCCGCCTTGCTCACCCAGACACAGGGCAGCCCTCGGTTGCTCAGTCTCGTTCAACCCCCCTCTGGCTGTCGATCAGGGGCGAAAGCGGCTATGGAGCAGGCGACGCACTCGCTTCCGCAGAGATGCCTGAGAATGGGCAGCGCGCCGCCTTGTGCAATCCGCTCGATACGACCTGTCTGGCCCAGGCCACCCTCTCGGCCATCCTGACGCCGGTAGTTCAGAGCTTGACAACGTTGTGCGATACGCTACTGACGAACCTTGCCACCGCGTTCAGACCTGTCGGCGGGCCTTCGGCTCCCCTGTCCTTCAACTTCCTGACGCAGACGCCACTGTGCTTCTCTCGCCTGTATTCGACCTGTGCGCCCTCGGCCCTGGATGGGGCCATTGCTCCCTTCACCCGCTGGGCGCAGACGGTGGCCGCCTCGGCGCTGGCCTTGCTGCTCGTGCTGGGTGGATTGGCAATCAGCCTGGGCCAGCAGGCCGGCTGGCGCGTAGTGGGCCTCGCGCAACTCATTCCCCGCCTGGTGCTGACGGCGCTGGCGGCAGGACTGGCTCCGGCCATCGTGCAGGTGGCCATCGACCTGAATAACTTGCTCTGCCAGGGGGCCTTGCAGGTGGCACACATCGAGACGCTGGCGGCGCAGATTGACACCCTGACCAGTCCCACCACCCCCACCGGCAACCCGCCGCTGGTGCTGCTCTTCCTGCTGGCGGCCACCGTGATGGCGATTCTGCTCATCGGGCAGATGGGCCTGCGGCTGGCCTGGGTCGGCCTGCTGGGGGCGCTGGCCCCGCTGGGCCTGTTCTGCTTCGGCCTGCCCTTGACCAGCGGCTGGGGACGACTGTGGATGCAGCAATTCAGCCTGGCGGTGTTCATACAGTTCGTGCAGGTGGCCGCGCTGGCCCTGGGAGGCGCATTGCTCATCGCGCTTTCCGCGCCCACCACTGACCTGTTTGCCAATGTGCAGGATGCCACGCCCATTGTCGAGAGCATCTTGCTCATCATGCTCTTGTATCTGGCCCTGCGCATCCCCACCATGCTCTCGACCTACGCCGCCCGTCATGTGACCCGTGAGGTAAGCACGGCCACAATGGAAACCCTGGAAGGCGCTGGCGAGGTGCTGGCGCTCCTGGTTGCATGAGGACAAACAGGAAAGGAGTGAAGCAAGCGTGTTCAAGTGGATCGGCTGGCTGGGGGCAGGACCGGTAGCAGGTGTCCTCAGCCTGCTTCTGCTGGTGAGCCTGCTGGTGGGGGTAGTGGTTTCCCTGCCGACGACGGGCAGTGGAGCGCGTGCGAGCCTGGACACGTGCCTGTCCACGCCCACTGCGCAGACGGGGAGTTGCCTGCCGCCCCCCAATCAGATCGCGGCAGCAGTGGTTGCTTTAGCACGCCAGATGGCCGATGCATTGTATGTCAATCCGGCCTGTGGAGGCATCATTGCCTATCCCGATTGCTACTACACCTGGTACAACAGTAGCTTCCCACAGCGCGTGATCGCCTATGGCAATACGGTCTGTCCGGGTTGTGCGGCCTGGGCCAACGGGAACTACCAGTGTGTCAGCTTCGTGCGCGGAGCCTATGGGCCCATCTACCCCATGCGCTGGACGGCCAATGCCTTCGACCTGTGGGCCGTCTATCAGGATAAGCCAGGCTGGCAGGAAATTCCCTCAGCGGCGGCTCCACCGGGGCAACGTGGGATGCCGGAGCCGGGCGATGTGATGGTCTTTGCTGATAGCAGTATCGGTCATGTCGCCATCGTGGTGTCAGTGATGCCGCCGCAGGGCAATCAGGCCGGTGCGGTGACGTTTGCCAACGCCAACAGCGTCTCACCGTATACCACCATGCCCTTACTGCCCGACCTCACCGTTGATGCCAGTGCGTGGCCGGGCTACCTCGTCTGGGGCTATATCCGACCAGCCTTGCCATCGGCACCGACACCGACGGCATGAGCGATAAGGAAAGCAAAGGAAACTCGCAACACACACAAGGAGTTGTTCCATGACCATTCAGCAATTTTTTGCCAATTTAACCAATGATCTCTTCGGCTTCATCCTGACAGCCTCCATTTTCGCCCTGTGCTGGGCTGCCTTCCTGTATATGTTCGCCGGCGAGAATGAGCGGCGCTTGCAGTCGGCCAAATTCTGGTTGTATGCGGCCATGATTGGGCTAGCCGTCGCACTGCTGGCCCCCAGCATCGCCGGCCTGATTAACACGGCTGCCGGGGGCGCAGGACGATAGAGCGAGCGAGACGCGACCAGAAAGAAAGGAAGGAAGGAAGGAAGGAAGGAAGGAAGGAAGGAAAGCACGGCATGCAAGACCCTCATTCGCAGACCCTCGCACCGGTGCATACGGTTCCCACCCATCTGACAACCGCTGATACCGTAGTATCGCTGGGGACGTTCTCCCTCTCCTCGCGCCAATTGCTCTGGCTGCTGGTGGGCGGAAGCCTCTGCGCCACGCTCTGGACACACACGGCCATGCTGGTGCGTTGGCTGCCGCCCCTGGGAGCCATCCTGCATGGAGGGATGGTATTCTTCCTGGCCATCGGCGTGCTGCTCTTGACCTTCGGCCAAGTGCAGGGCCGTTCGCTAGAAAGCTGGTTGCTCGTTATCGCATGCTATCTAGCACGTCCGAAACTTTTGCTCTGGCGCAGGAGACCCAGCCGAGACGCAGAGAAAGCCGCAAAGGAACAGCTCGTATGAAGAACAGCTATGACAGGGAGAAACGCACAGCGGGCAGCACCACGCAGCATGTTCCGCTCGCTGCCATCCAGGACGGTATCCTCTTGGTCGAAGGGAGGGCCGCGCGGCGTGGAGTCGCGGTGATCGAGGTGGAGGGCACGGCCTTCAGCCTGCGCTCCGAAGAGGATCGGGCCGCGCTTGTGCTGGGCTATCAGGCGTGGCTCAAGGCCATCCCACCAGGCCGCAGCGTGCAGATTCTCATCCGTCGCCGCCCCTATGACTTGTCGGCCTCTATCCAGCAGTTGGACAGCCTGGCACACGAGCGTGGAATACCCCCCATCTACCGGCAGTTGGCCGCCGCCCATGCCGACCATCTCGAACGGCTCAGCGGCACACGCCCGCTCTACCGCTCGCACTGCTACCTGATCGTGAGCACCACTGCTCCCTGTCAGCCACTCTTTGCCCTGCCTTTCTTGAGCGGGAAAAGGAGGCAGGCAGGAAAGCTTCGCCTGGAGCAGGCACTCCAGGATGATCTGGATATCCAGTGCGAACGCGCGCTGGCTGCCCTCACCAACATGGGCCTGTCGGCGCATCGCCTCAAGGATGACGAACTGGCCCACCTGGCGGCAAGCTGCCTGGTACCTGCGCGCGGAGGGGTGCCCGACCTGAGCAGACTGGCCGTTGGTGAACCGGTGCGCGAAGAGGGCAAGGCCAGGCCGGGGCTGACCGGTTGGAGTCACCTGGCCGAGCTGGTGGCCCCCTCGGCCATTGAGGAACGGCCTACCTATGTGTTCGTCGAAGGGGAGTATATGCGCAGCTTGGCGATAGTGGGCTATCCGCGTGAAGTGGCAGTGGGCTTTCTGACGCCATTGCTGACCCATGACGACGCCCTCGACATCAGCATCCATCTCCACATGCACGACCCGGCGGTGATGCTGCGGAGATTCCGCCGTCGCAAGGCCGAATTGCGGGCCTCGAAGCGTCTGGCGACAAAGCAGGGATGGGTGGACAATCCAGACGAGCAGGTCGCAGCGTCCGACATAGAACGCCTCTTGCTGCAACTGGCCAGCCGCCAGGAGATGCTCTGCGAAGTCGGCCTGTCTATCCAGGTGCACGCCAGAACGGAGGCCCAACTGGATGAGCGCACCGAGCGCCTGCTGGCCCTGCTCAGCACGATGCTGCTGGTGGCCCACCCCACTACCTTTGAGCATCTGGTGGCCTACCAGACGATGCAGCCCTGTTGCCAGGACGTGCTCCGGCGCACCACGACGCTGGACACCATGAGCGTGGCGTACGCTTTCCCCTTTGTCTCCAACGGTCTCATCATGGCCGGTGGCGTGCTGGAAGGCGTAACAGCGACGGGCGAGCCGGTCATCATCGACGATTGGGCCGACGACCTGGATAATCCTCATCGCTTCATCGGGGCGGTGACGGGAGCGGGCAAATCGTATGCCTGCAAGCTCAAAATCTTGCGCGAACTGCTGGTGCGCTACCAGGACATCCAGGTGGCGGTCATCGACCCCGAACGCGAATACGAACGGCTCTGCACCGAACTTGGCGGGACCTTCGTGCGACTAGCACCGGGTTCGCCGCAGCACCTCAATCCCTTCGACCTGCTGCCGCCGGGTCTCACCCCTGCGACCTCTCTGGCCGACCACGCACGTGGGGACCGGCTGGCCGAGAAGGTGCAGATGCTGCATGCCCTCTATGACTTGCTGCTCGCGGATCGCGGGCCGAATGGTGTGACCCCCCTCTCGACGCGCGAAAAGGGCCTGCTGGATCGGGCCACCTATGAAGCCTATCGCCGTCGGGGGATCACCAGCGATCCTACCACGCATGGGAATCCGCCGCCGGTCTTGCGTGATCTGTACGAGGTGCTGGCATCAGGAGTGGCGGGCAACGATGAATCTGGCCTGTGCGACCGGCTCTATCGCTACGTCGCAGGCTCGCTGGCCGGAACCTTTTCTGCTCCGACTGATGTGAAACTCGACAATCGCTTTGTCGTCTTCGATGTGCGCGACATGAGTGGCGAATTACGGCCCATCGGCATCCTACTGATCGCCGACTTCATGTGGACGCAGGTGCTGGCTTCCCTGCGCCCGCGCGTCCTCTACATCGACGAAGCGTGGTCGCTCATCCAGCATCCCGAAGGCGGCAGGTTCCTGGCCGATCTTGCTCGCCGGGCGCGCAAACGCTACCTGCGCCTGGTCACGATCACGCAATCGCCCGAACTCTTTGTGGATAACCAGTACGGGGCGGTGATCGCAGGGAATGCCGCTACCAAAATGCTCAAAAAGCAAGATCGCACCTCGGCCCAGGTGGTGGCCACGCGCTTCGGCCTCACGTCTGCCGAACGGCAGCACCTGCTCACCTTGCAGAAGCCGGAAGCCCTCTTGCTCGCCGGGGGCAGTCGTCTGCTCGTCACCATCGAGGCCAACCCGCTGGAACACCGGCTGGCAACCACTGACCCGCGCGACCTGGCCGACCTGGCCCAGGCATCACGGCGCGAACCGCCTCGTGGGTTGCCCCCTCCCGCCCTCTCACCCATGAGCATGGTAGCGAGCAATGGAACCCCACCAGCAGCAGGGCCAGGAGCAGACAGGAAGGAGGGAAAGCAATGATGCACACCCGTCAGCAGCAGGAACAGGAGAGCCGCCAGTCCCCGGCCTCATGTGCGGCCCGACTCGTCGCCAGGGGCGTCTCGCGTCGTCCTTTGCGAGCATTGGCAAGCACGATGGCTACCCTGGCCCTCGATAGCCATCATCCGATAGCACTGGAAGTGGCGAGCGACGGAGAGCATATCACTTTCCAGGTGCGAGCCAGCACCCCGGAGGCTGCTCGCCACCTGACCTCACAATTGCAGGCCCTCTACCCCCAGGCGCGGATGGCGCTGCTTGCCCCCGGTGAAGACCCGCTGCGGCTGGAGCGCAACGAAGCGGTGACGGTAGTCGAACTGGCAGTGCGCGGGCAACCGTATCTCTCGCTTGCCACGCCGGATGCGTGGGCGGGGCAACACAGCAGGAGTTCACAGGCCACCGTCGGTGATGATCCCCTGCTGGCCGTTGTCGGCGCGTTGCGGAGCGTCCCTGAAGGGATGCGAGCGATAGCGCAACTCGCCCTGGTGCCAGCGCCAGCGCAGTGGTCGCGCCCCTACAGGCGTAAGGCCGTCGAACACCCGCTGGAGCCGGAGCGCGAGCGGGCGCGCAGGCAGCAGCGACAAGACGGGGGGCCATCGATGGGCCTGCTCGTGGCCCTGGCCCTGCTGGTTGTCCTGGCCCTGCTGTGGCGACGGTTCGGCAGCAGCATCCTGCCGCTGCTCCCACAGTGGCTCAAGCAGGACGGTGCGCAGATGATGCATGGCCATCTGCCCGTCCTTTCCTCTTTCCAGATCATGCAGCTCGCCGCCGTGCTGGGCCTGCTCTTCTTTGTCGTCTTTCTTATCAGTCGCCTGTGGAACCGCTTGCAGAGGCATCCTGCCCTCTACGATCAACGAGCGGTTGGCGAGAAAACAAAGCAGGTGGCCTATCGCGCCCGACTCCGTTTGCTCGTCATCGGCAAAGTCGAACCGATGCCGTTGTGGCGGGGGAAAAAGTGGGCAGGACACGCGCTGAGAGGGAGCAGCAGAGGAGCATGGATAGGGCAACTGTGGCAATGGGCCAGGACGCGCTGGCGGCAGAGGCGCTGGCGGCGGCAGATGGCCGTGCATCTGGCGGCGGCCTACCGCCAGTATGACCATCCGGCAGGCAATGTGCTGGTGCCCCAGGTGTGCCATCTGCGTCGCGCTCACGTGCTTGCTCGCCCCAGGGCAAGCGGGCTGCGATGTGCGCGTCGCTTCATGCATCGTCTGCACCAACGCGCCCTCATTGCCTCGGCCAGCCCCCGTCGTCGTATGCGCTTCGCGCTCCGCTGCCTGTGGCGGCTCTGTGAGCAGGCGACAGAAAGCCTCCTGCTGGGGCGACCTCGCTGGCAACGCGGCGTGCGTGCCTCACCGCTGTATCTCTCCGTCGAGGAAGTCGCCGCCTTGTGGCATCTCATCCCCGAACAGGATGCCCCGGAGATTGCCGGATTGGAACGCGGCCTCGCCCGTAGTCGGCCACTGCCCCCCAGGCTGGCTAACGCCTCTCCTACCGAGTTACTGCCCTACCAGCTCGGCACCTGCACACACGCCGGGCGGCTCTGGCCGGTTTTTGCCCCCGTCGATCTCTTCCACCACAATAGCTTGGCAGTGGCCTCTACCGGCAAAGGCAAATCCACGCTGTTCTCGCACCTGGCCCTGGCGCACCTGGCAGGCAACCCCCAGGAAGGACTCTTCTTTCTGGAGCCACATGGTGATACCATCACCGCCCTGCTTGGCAGCATGCCCGCGTCGCGGCAGGACGATGTGACCCTCATCGACCTGGCCGACGAGCAGGTCGTCGTGGGCCTCAATCCGCTGGATATGACACAAGGGCGTGGACGCGACAAAACGGTCGATGACCTGCTCGCCGTCTTCGCTGCTTTCTGGCAAAAGCAGCGGAGCTGGGGACCGCGCACGGAAAATATCCTGCAATTCGCCCTGCTCGCCCTCGCCGAAGCCAATCTGCGCCGCCTGGAGCGCGACGGCGAGGACATGGGAGCCGACCACCAGTACACCTTGCTGGATGTGATTCCGCTCTTACAAAAGCCGAGCTTCCGCCATCTGGTTCTCGACGAGGTACGCGACCGGGTGGTGCGTGACTGGTTTACGCATTACTATGATCTCCTGCGCCCATCGTTTCGGGATGAAGTTATCTCGCCCGTCATCAACAAGATCAGCAAATATGCGGCGGCGAAAGTCTCGCGCCGCTTGCTGGGGCAGAGCCGCGCCACCGTGCGTCTGGCCGATGACATCCGTGCCGGTCGTGTTCTGCTGATCAATACGGCCTCTGGCATCGTGGGCGAAGAGGTCAGTGCGCTGGTGGGAGCCACGCTGGTCGGGTTGTTTCAGGCGGCGCTCGCTGAGCAAGTGCAGCGGCCACCAGCACAGCGGCGGCGTTTCTGGGTGGTCATCGATGAATTCCAGACCTACCTGGGCATCGACTACAACAACATGCTGGCCGAACTACGCAAATATGGTGGTTCGTTTGCCTTAGCCACGCAGTCGCTTTCCTACCTGGATGAGCTGGATCGCGCGCTCAAACCCACTGTGCTGGCCAACAGCGATCATCTCTTCTGCTTTGCGATGGAAACCGCCGATGCCAGGCAGCTTTCCCCCTACCTGGATGGGCTGGAAGCTAGCGACCTGATGAATCTGGATGCCTACACCTGCTACGCGCGCTGGACAATGCAGGGAAGCCGCCTGCCCGCGTTTTCGCTCCAGATTGCGCCCCCCCCAGCATGGGATGCGCAGCGGGCCTCCTCCATCCGACAGCACGCCAACGAGCGCCACAGCCGTCCGGCAGCGCTCGTCGATGAAGAGGTGTCGCCGCAGCCACTCCAGCCATTGCCGGTCTCAGACAACGCTCTGTGGCCCGACGACCTGGAACTGGAACACGAGGAGTCAGCGTCAGGGGAAGCAGCACTGACGACCGGAGAGAAGAAGGAAGCGGATCATGCGGTCCCGACACGCAAGCGGGGGGGACGACGAGGCAAAGGCAGCACGGCACAGCAGAGGCGGACGGATGACCAGCCGCTTGCGCAGCCCTACGTCCTCGCCGGGAACGAGTCGGGCCGCCTGCGTCCGCGCTCTCATGTCTGGCAACCCGAAGACTGCGAGGACAATGAGAGCGGGGAAATGAGAGGAGCATAACCGGATGGTCACGATGCCAAGGAGCGAGGCGTACCATGCGTGAGGGAAGCAGCAGGATGCAGCAGACGACCAACGCGCGTCTGCTGGGCTGGCTGCTGGCCTATCCGGCCAGTAGCGCGCAAGACCTGGCCTCGGCGTTCAATCTGCACCCGGCAACGATCTATCGCCACCTGGGACGATGGTGGGCCAATGGATGGCTTGAGCGCATCACGGGCTACGGCGGTGACGCTCGTTTTCTGCTCACCCCAGGCGGCACGGCGCTGCTCGCGCAGATCATCGCGCAGGATGCTGACCAGCTTGCCCGCACCTGGCAGCACGGCAAGCAGGCCCCGGCAAGGCTGCTGCCGCGCCTGCTGACGATTGATCGCTTGCACACCTTCGCTCGTCTTTTTTTTCAGTACGCCCCACAGGCATTGGCGCGCCAGGGACATCCGGTCGTGGTGCGCTGGCATCTCATGCGCGATTGGCGGAGGCGGGTGTGGGCCACCGAGAGGCGGCCCATGACGGCCCAGGCCCAGGCGGTGCTGGCCTGGACGGTGTCAGGCAGCCGCAGCAATGGCGTTCACCCCTGGGCAACCGAGCAAGCATCCAGGGAAAGAAGGTGGCACCTGGCTTTGCTCCTGCTAGAAAGCGGGCTGTGCGACGCTGACCTCATCGTAGAGCGTTTGCAAGCCTTGCTGCGCTCTCGCACGTTGCTGGAACGCGAGGGGGCATCAGACCGCACGTCCTTGGCCCCGGTCTTGATCCTGGTGGAACACGAGCGGCAAGCGGAGGTCTGGCGTCGCGCCGCCCATCTGGCCGCCTGCCGCGAGCAGACTCACCCATTGGTGGGAGCGATAGCCCTCATGAGCGAGCAGGAGAATCCCTGGCAGTGGGGATGGCGCGAGCTGGCAACGGGCGCGCACATCGGTCTGGGTACCCATGTTGCCTCGCTGGCGACGGGCACCTTGCCCCCAGAAGTGCAGGCCCATCTGGCCGCCGTAGCCGCACTCCTGCGGGGGTGCGAGCGGAGCAACCAGGTCACGGCGGAGGCGAGTGCCGCAGCGCAGGTTGGCCCGCTGAAGAGGTCAGTGCGGCAGCATCCATCATCGTCCGTCACCGTGTTGCAGGCGCTCGTGCCGCGTCAGCAGTGCTTGCTGACGCGGCTGGCACGAACGTCGTGGATGACCGCCGCCGAACTCGCGGCGGTGCTGCCCCGCAGGCCGGACGGGAAGCCACTGGCCGTCTCCTCGGTCGAGCGGCTGTTGCGTGACCTGGCACGGCAGGGCCTCGTAGAGCGCGACCTGGTTGTGCAGAAGGAAGAGGCTGTCTGGCGTTGGCATCTCACTGCGGGCGGGCTGCGTCAGGTCGCATCCATGCATGAGGTCTCGCTCCGCCAGCTCCGGCGACAGGCAGAGCGCACGCATTGGGTGATGAGCAGGCAGGCGGCGCACCAGGCAGGGGTGTATGCCGTGATCGCGGCGTTCCACCAGACGGCGCAAGCCAGAGGAGCGGGAACTATCACGATCCGCTGGTGGGAGAGCGGGCAAGGGGCCGAGCGCAGCTACCGGTATCATGGGGTACAGCGCAATCTGCGGCCTGATGCTGAACTGGAGGTGGTGCTGCAATGCGAGGGCAAGGGGGGGCCACCCTCTCACCTGCGCCTGTGGCTCGAATATGATACGGGCAGCATGAACCAGCGCGACCTGCAACGCAAGATGGCCGCCTACCGCGACTACTGGTTTTCGCGCGAGTGGGCCGCCGAAGGGTTGACGACCTTGCCGCGCCTGTTGTTCATCGTGCCACACGCCGACCAGGAGGAGCACGTCCGACGGGCATGTTGCGACGTGCTGGCAGGCGTGCGGCTATGGGTGCTGGTGACGACGGCAGCGCACCTGCAAGCAAGCGGCCCCTACGGCCCGATCTGGCGACAGGTCTTTCCTGAGCTTGCCGAGGGCGAACGACCCATGAGACGGGCGTTGTGGGAGGAGAGGAGAACTGGAGAACGAGGTACTTATCGGCCCTCCTTCTCTGGCGACGATGTCGTGAAAGACGCCCTGGGGAGGGGAGTCCTGACAACGTGTCAGCAGGCAAGAAGGCCAGGACAAGGCTCCTCATCGACATGAATCCTTATCAAGGGTGACGGTAGTTTCTGTATGTCTGCATCACTTCTACTGGAAGAGATTTGCGGTCGGAACCGGGTAGGTATGCCCTGTTACTGCACAGCTTCTCTTGCGTTGTCACAGACAGAAGTGATCTTCAAGTATCTCTGAAGGCAAGGGGAAAGTATGGCAGCAGGAAGTATGATATGAACCTGTCCAAGTCACTTGATAGTCTGTTCTATTCTAGGGAGAGTGACGAAGTATGCATCTGAATGAACATGAGGGGAACACGGCAACGAACGGGAATACAGGAAACGCTTCCGCTACTCCTATCATCTCGACCCTTGCTGTGAATTGGGATGGCGTCCGCACCTATGGACAGTTCATGACCGGAGAGTTCTTCTTTAACATTGATCATCATTGGGCAACATGGTTTGCAGGAGCCACCTTTAGCAAAGAGGGCCGAGATCCATTTGACAGCCAGCCATTAACTATGGCACTTGCACCGGATGTAGACCCGGACGATCAGTCTGTGCGATATCTGCTGAAACTTGCCCTGCTCGATGAAGTAGAGTGCCTTGTGGCACCTGAGGTAGCACAGCGCCTGGATCCTGAACTCGGGGCGATAGCATGGCACATAGAGAAGCGTAATACCATTGATGTGGCAACATGGAGACCGAGAAACGATACTCAGGTAACGACGGTGTTAAGTTGGGCGAGTAACATTCCCATAGAGGAGTTGACGGCACGCTTCTCTGAGCAGTTGGGAAGCGACAATACTCAGGCACTGGCGTACTTTCGTGCGCTCCAGGTTCATCACTCCTTACCTATGAGATCATTGTTTATTACGCGAAATACACAGGTACTTCGTGGGCGATACGATGGATGGCCTTACCAGATTGGTCAATGCACACCTGAAGAGGCTCTGATTCTGGCTGGTCTTGTTCTCAGACAACGCGGTATCTTTCTCGATACAATCGAACGATCACGGAGAGTCATCCCTCATCGGTATAACTGGTATTGTGGGGCAGCGCAGACGCTGCTCCCCAGTTATCTGAACGCTTTCGCGGATCTCGCCACTGCTGCGGAGCAGCGAAATGCCACCAGGGATCCCGTTCTCCACTATATGGAGGGGATTCTCACACGCTTGAAGCAACTTCTACGCTCCATGATCGGTTGGGTGAACTTCATTTTCGCGCGCTGCGGAATGGAGCCACGAATGACATCATTGAAGATCAGGGAGACATCTTCTACGCTGCGGCTCAGTCAGCCGCAGGGATTCTGGAGGGGATAGCCGTTCTCATAGCCGAGCTTGAGGGGACAGTTCGCCCAAATGACTGGCGAAACGTGGGCTTCAGATCGCTGATGGACGGTAGACATCGTTGGACGCAGGCTATTACGCGGTATCGGTCCGCCGCTGATGCAGCGATTACTGCTTGTACGCCGCTCCTCACTCTGGTTACTGAACAACGAATCCAGGGTTACCATTATTTTCCAGTCATCGGTTCAGCAGGGGAGTTTGGTGAGATTATCCCTCTCATCCTAAACAACGATACACGACAAGAACGAGTGATTCGGCGTCTTTCTCTACCTTTGATCCGTGTCTCTGAGGCTCCAGACAATGTTTCATGGGTCACCAGTGGGGTTGATGGGTTTATACTCACGGAAAACCGCCTGTACCTACTTCCGTGGCTTGCTCTGCGCAGTGCTATCCGCGACCTGCTCCACCTCGTGGAACAGACGCTCTCGGCAGTGTGTATCGTTCGTGGAGTGATATCTGCGCAGCGCGAGACTGCGTTTCTGCAATCGGAAGGCCGTGACCTGGCAAAAAGGATGCTCGACTTTGGGAATCAATTACATAGTGAAAGTAGCATGGCTCAGTGTAGAGGATGAAATGGATTGGACTCTCTTCTTGACTGCCATGAGTGTTCTGGGAGCAGCGGCAGCGGCTGGAGCGGCATCTTGGCAGGCATACGAAACTCGAAAGCAAGTGGCTGAGTCGAAGAGCCAGAGAGAAATGGCAAAGGAGCAGTTTCTACAGGCACGCTACGATGATGCACGCCCCGTCCTTATTCTTGTCTCCGATGCGGAGAAGATACCGGTGCAGGCGGGAAACGGTCTCTATCTCGATTGGGAAAGACAGCCACCACCAATGCTTGATGTATGCAATGTTGGCAAGGGGCCTGCTCTCAACGTGAAAAGCGTGATCTATGGACCAGAAGCGGCAGCTTTCGCTACCCAGTCACCCATGTCAGGCGGCTTTGAATGGAAATACCTCAGCGATGAGAAAGCAAAAGAGGAGAAAGAAAAGCACTGGTATCACTGGATAACCGATGCAGTGGGTCAGGGGGAATGCAAGGAACTCCGGTTTAACCGCGCGAGCAAACTTTTTGGAACCAATCATTTCTCTGAGACACATATGTGTCTCGAATCGAATGAGCATACGCACAGCTATACGTTTAATGCGCCAAAGCAGCCGTTAGAGAATCCTAGCACTTCAAAAGATCTCTGGCGCATTTGCCGGGTTACGATCACCTACCAGGATATTTTTCGCCGTAAACACGCCAGCATCTATGATCTCGTCTTCCAGCAAGGGTGGCAAGCCGTCGCATTGCTCGATGATATTAGCGAAGACCTGGGTGATTTGGTGGGATGAACACGATGGAGACCTTCCCGATTGTGAAGCTCAAGGCTGAGAAGGAGTACGGTGAGTACCGGACGAAGCGCCTGATTCTGGAGATATACGACGAGATGTTGTGGGCGATGGAAACTCGGCAGCCATATCAAACACAGTTGGAGTTACCACCTGCTGATCCTGTGGTGGCGCATCCAACAAAAGAGGGAAGCTGATGCATACCTATAGATATTGGGGACAGTCTGAAATTGGACAGAAGGATAAGATGTAAGTAGTAAGGGTTTCAGTTGTAAGGATATGTTCTATGGTAGTACCATTCAGGCTGAGTGAAAATTATGATGCAGACCCCCACCATTTTCGGGTCTATGAGACGACGAATAGTGATAATGAAGACTGGCTTAAGCCTCTGGCCGAGGAATACGTAAAGCTTCTCATCCACAGGGAAACTCGTCTGAGAGATATCACAATTAGTGAAGATACTGTTTTGGATATATCTCGCGTTAGTCAGTATATCAGAAGGGCAAGTATACCGAACTATGAAGTGGGCAATTTTAGTGTTGTTCGTAGTGATTTTGGGGAACTTCTCTGCTATTTGCTACTAGAGCGCGACTACTGTACAATGTTCGGAGAAAAAAATATTTACGCCCGCGAACTGAGAGACCGCCCTGGAAGAGGTATAGATGCAATAGGGATTGAAGACAGAAACCCGCTCGCACTGGTGCTTTGTGAAGTAAAAGTATCCTCTGATCGATCATCTCCCCCAAGCGTTGTTGATCAAGGAGATGAGTGTTTGAGCAAGCAGCATCGCCGTCATCTGACAAATTTATATGATGAAACAAAGAATAAAGTGTGGCGTGCAGCCAACAGAGCAAGAGATGAGAAAACAGCAGAGCTTCTTGGTGCCGCTGTTGTATGCCTTGAAGAGAATAGATTAGATAGATTACGTATTATCATCTGTAATATCCTTGTGCGACCAAGGGCAAAATACAACCAAGCAGATTTTGGAAGTTTCAGAACAAATCCGAGTCAATATAGTCCTGCTGCCATTCGGTTTCTGATTGCTTGCATCCCAGACGATGTAGATGCTATCATTAGGAAGTGGTATGATGTTGTCCAAACAGTGGAGGTGTCTGTGTGAATAATTCAATACTACAGACAACCTTAAAAGATCTCGACATACCAGCCTTCATTCAACGAGCAGATAATGCTACCCTTGCTCGTATGATTGCTTCACAACAAACCGAAGCTACTGAACAACCTGCCCCCGAAAAACTTCCAAGATTTGGGCTTGTTTATGAGAAGCAGGGCATAGGACTGTTTAAGCGTTTTATCGCCAAACAAGAAGGTGTCAAGAGAGAAGATATCTATAATAGTTTTCAATCTGCTTACATTTGTTGGCGCACCCTTGCCTTGCTCTCTCCTGATGAAGCAGAGCAGACAATAAATGGGCATGTATCCGCAGAGGGAGTCCGTTTTGTCGAAATGGAACTTTACGATGAACTGCTCCCACCTGTACTGACGCTAGCATTTCGCCTCAGTGTGGCTGGACTGCTTGGGGGTAGAACCCCTGAAACACGTCTGGATCTGGTACGATTTGTTCTTTCTTCTCAAAGTAGTACTCCTGGCAATTGGCGTAATGTGGTTGCTGAAAACATATTTAGCTCCTTTGCACTGCTCGTTCGTAAAGAAGGCGGCTGGCACGATATTCAACGCGCAATACAGAGCATTAAAACATTACGCCAGATGCAACACCAATATGAGGAAACCTACCTGGAAAAACTGGATGATCCTGATCTGCAATCCAGCGCAGCCCTGGAATTAGTCGGGCTTTATAACCTTGCACAACTGATTACTCTTGTTGCTGATTATTTGCAGGACGGTCAACCTGGATATGACAGAGTATGTTTGCGCCTGGATCGTCATTATGAACAAGCCATAGAAGCTTTGGAAGTTGGACAACACCTTTTTCTTGCCCATCTTGCCGACCTGTTGTGGGCTGGATGTAGAGAGCTTGTACAAAATGCCATCTGGACCCATGTACCGCGACTCGGTAAACGTATCCAGGAGTATGTACAATTACTTACTTCAGCGACTCGTAGCCAACCTGTCATTGAATTATGGCCCAGTCAGCAAGAGGCATTACAACGTCACTTACTGGATCCATATCAACGTGCTATCCTTGTTGAAATGCCAACCAGCGCCGGTAAGACATTGTTAGCAAAATTTACCATTATGCAAACCAAGGCACTCTACCCGGAAGGGTTAATCGCTTATGTCGTTCCTACCCGGGCTTTAGTGAATCAAATAACACTTGATCTCAGAATGGATTTTGGTACACTGCTACAAGTTGAGCAAACCGTACCCATCTTTGAGATAGATCCAACCGAGACAAAATTACTTAGCAGTAAGATTGATGTGCTGGTTACTACGGCGGAGAAGCTTGACTTACTGGTCAGAAGTGATCATCCTGGTGTAAAAAACATCGTGCTTGTTGTCGCAGACGAGGCACATAATATTAGTGATGGCGAGCGTGGTGCGCGTTTAGAACTTCTCTTGGGAACCATTAAACGGGATTTCGCAGCGGCACGGTTTTTATTGCTATCTCCCTTTCTGCCTAATCCCCTAGACCTCGTTCAATGGCTTGGAGAAGATCAAGCTCTACCTCCTATTCGGATTGAATGGAAGCCTAACCGCAAACTGGTTGGTTCTGTTCAAAGTCAGGGACGTCGTCCCGAATGGTTTCTAGAATTTGAAACATTTGACTCTATCCATTCAATAGACATCCAAACAGGGGGAAAGGTAAGAGAAGTTCGCTCAGGGATGAAGATTCCCATCGGGAAAAGCACTTCTCGCCTGAGTACAATCAAGGCTCTTTCAAAAGCAACCACATATGCTCTTATCAGCCGTGGGTCTGTTCTGATTCTCTGTGGAGGTCCAGCCGATACGATGGAGCGAGCTGAGGAGATTGCTAACGAAAGACCTCAAATTCAAAGTACTGAAAAATTAGAAGCTGTATGTCACTATATTGAAGCAGAACTGGGTCAAGGCTCCCGGCTCGTACATTGTCTCCGCCGTGGTGTGGCTTACCATCATAGTGGTATTTCCCAAGAGACGAGATGGCTCATTGAGGATTTGATACGGGATCGGTTAGTGGACGTTATTTGCGGTACTACAACGCTGGCTCAAGGCGTGAATTTCCCTGTTACTACCGTAATCATAGAGACATTCCGGAAAGGATGGTCGGGAAAGCTCTCCTATCAAGATTTCTGGAATATCGCAGGAAGGGCAGGTCGAACTCTGGTTGATACACTTGGTATCGTCGCTGTTCCAACACCTACTCCAGCAAAGCGAAAAGAGTTGACTACATTTCTAAAGAGTGAAGCAGAGGAGGTTGTGAGCCAGCTTGCTGAGCTTATTGAAAAAGCTGACAGAATCACTGCGGCGTTCAATCTCACATCGCTGCGAAGTAATCCACAACTGTCACCACTTCTACAGTTTTTGGCTCATGCCATGAGGGTATCGGGCAACGAAAACTTAGCGGATGATGTCGAAGAATTACTACGTTCAAGTCTGGTATATCATCAGGCTCAAAAAAAAGGTCCCAATGATGCACAAAAGCTGATAAAGATTTGCCGTGCTTATCTTGCTCAAACTCGGCAACATAAAAATATACTTGGGCTGGCAGATCAAACTGGATTTGCTACACCGAGTGTGTTAAATCTCCTTCTAAAAAAGTCCCATAATCGAGAACTTGCGAGTCCAGCGAATTGGAAGCCCGAACGTCTTTTCGGAAGCGATTTAGATCCATTAACCCAGCGCATAAACGCGATTGCCGATATACCAGAAATCAGTCTTGGGCAAAATGAGTTAGGAACATTTAATGCGAGGCGCGTAGCTGAGATTTTGCGTGACTGGGTAAAAGGAAAAACCATAGAAGAAATGGCTCGTTCTTATGGAAGTCTTAATGATGATGTGAATAAACAAATTACCGATTTCTCCAGATACTTGTATTCCATGCTTAGCCGCGCGTCATGGGGAATGGGCGCACTGGAAACCGTCTGTTTGACAGGAAATGAGCAGACAAACTGGAATGAAGTCGGCTATGTTCCTTCTATGATCTATTTTGGAGTACCTCAAAAGGAAGCTATCTGGCTGCGTATGGTTGGAGTGCCTCGTATCGTTGCCGTGGGCCTAGCTAATCTCTGGAAACAAAGGGCTGGCAGTGAGCCGGAGAGTTATGATGGTATTCGAAGCTGGGTTGCAAATTTGACCGAGAGGGATTGGCAACAAGCTCTTCCATCTGGGGCTTCTCTAACCCCTCGAGAGACGCGATTGATCTGGCAAAGTTTTTCGGGTGGGCGATAACTTACCTGTTACCTCGGCAAGTAACCTTCATTCCGAAGAAGTTGAGAATCTACAGGCTTTCAGGAATGGGTATGTCATCTTACCCACTTTTATGAAAGAATTTTCATCCACATTTTAGCAACATCTCATGTGAGATAAATGCTAAATGCCATCCTCTAGTTATCGTTCTTTATCAGAGGCTGTTTCGTAGTATGTACTGTTCGATCACTCATGAGATTCCTCTCTATAAATAGAACATTTGTTCATTGACATGCCTGCTAAGTTTTTTGTATGATAATAGATACTTGTGTTTCAGCACGTTGTGACCTTGCAGGCGTCCTTGTCGGTGCCTCCTCTCATGCTCGCTTCACGAGGCACCGCTAGAAATGGGGTTGTTTGTGCATATCTTTACGCTGCGTGACCGCCTGATTCAGGATTATGCCTCCTACGTACAGAGCTTTCTTCACATTCGTGATGCTCACATACAGTCTTATGTACAAGAGCAATTACACAAGGGCGTGCTGTGGCCTGAGCCGCTTATTCAACTCAATCCGCTGTTCGCCTCCGGCGCGTTCATTGATACCCTGGTCGAGCGCGGTGTGCTGCACCCGGAGTGTGCGCGCATTTTTCGTGTTGGCAAGTCGGTGCAACAGCCTCTGGGACGCCCGCTACGTCTGCATCAGCACCAGGAAGAGGCCATTCGTGTTGCCAAACAGGATGCTAGCTATGTGTTGACGACAGGTACCGGCTCCGGCAAAAGTCTGGCCTATATGATTCCTATTGTCGATGCCATCTTGCGGCGCGGCAGCGGGCGTGGCATTCAGGCCATCGTCGTTTATCCCATGAATGCGCTGGCGAATAGTCAGCGGCAAGAACTGGAAAAATTTCTCATTGCGGGCTATCCTAACCAGCAGGGGCCGGTCACCTTTGAGCGCTACACGGGACAGGAGTCGCGGCAGGAGCGCGAGCGTATTCTGGCCCGTCCGCCCGATATCCTGCTTACCAACTATGTGATGCTTGAGCTGATTCTGACACGTGTCGCCGAGCGTTCCTTCCTGGCCTCGCCTGCCCTGCGCTTCCTGGTGCTGGACGAACTGCATACCTATCGTGGGCGGCAAGGGGCCGATGTGGCGTTGCTGGTGCGCCGCGTGCGCGAACGCATGGCAGCGGGCGAGTTGCAATGTGTTGGTACTTCGGCTACGCTGGCCGGAGAGGGCAGTTATGAAGAGCAGCGCGCAGGCGTGGCGGTCATGGCCTCGCAACTCTTTGGCACCGATATTCAACCTCAGCATGTGATCGGCGAGACGCTGGTGCGCATCACACCTCACCACGATGAAGAGAGCGCGTCATTTCAGCAGGCATTGACGGAGCGCGTGGCCGACCCGCAGCGCCAGCCACCACAGGGCTATCAGCAGTTTTTAGCTGACCCGCTCTCAAGCTGGTTAGAGAGCACCTTTGGCGTGACGGAGCGCGAAGGCCGTCTGGTGCGCACGCAGCCGCGCAGTATTGCCGGACAGCACGGCGGCGCGGCGCAGCAGCTAAGCGCGCAGACGGGCGTGCCGGTGGAGCGTTGTATTGAGGTTATTCAGGAGGGGTTGCTGGCAGGTTATACCTGTGAGCCAGACCCGACGACGGGTGCGGCCCCTTTCGCCTTTCGCCTGCACCAGTTCATCTCCAAAGGTGATGCGCTGTATGCCTCTTTAGAACCGCGTCGGCATCTCACCTTGCAGCGTCAGTTGTTTGTGCCGGGCGACCGCTCGCGTGTGCTGCTGCCGCTGGTCTTTTGCCGCGAGTGTGGACAGGAATATTACTGCGTATGGCGGCGCGAAGACATTGAGCCAGGCGCGGTCGTCTATACTGATCGCCAGTTGAGCGCGCAGCACGACGAGGAGGGTATCGCCGGTTTTCTGTATGCCAGCGCGGATGATCCCTGGCCGATAGACGAAGATGCGCTGCTCGAACGCTTACCGGAGGAATGGTTGGAAGAGACGCGCTATGGCCTGCGCGTGCGTTATGCCCGTCGTCATCAGTTGCCACAGGCGGTGCGGGTACGTCCCGATGGGGTGCAGATCGACCAGGATCAGCGCGACACACAGGCGCTGGATGTCCATTTCGTACCGGCGCCCTTCCGCTTCTGCCTGCACTGTGGCGTCTCCTATGGCAGTCGTCGGCGCGACGATTTCTCCAAACTGGCCTCGCTCAGTTCCGAGGGCCGTAGCACGGCCACGACCATTCTCAGCCTCTCGGCCATGTTGCGCGTCAAAGAGGATGTTCAGCACGAACTGCCTGCCAAAATGCTCAGTTTCACCGATAACCGGCAGGATGCCTCGTTGCAGGCCGGTCATTTCAATGATTTTGTCGAGGTTGGTCTGTTGCGTGCGGCGCTCTATCAGGCGGTGAAACAGGCGGGCAGCGCGGGTATTCGACACGAGGAGCTGACCTTGCGCGTCTTTGAGGCGTTGCACCTCTCGCTCGCCAGTTACGCCGTTGACCCGACGGTCAAATATCAGGCGCTGGCCGAAACGCAACGCGCCTTGCGCAATGTGCTGGGCTACCGGCTCTATCGCGACCTCAAGCGTGGCTGGCGTATCACCTCACCCAACCTGGAACAATGCGGACTGCTGGTCATCGATTATCTCTCACTGGACGAGGTCTGCGCCGATGAGGAGGTCTGGCAAAAAAGTCATGCTGCGCTGGTGTCGGCCAGCCCGCAGACGCGCATGCAGGTTGCCCGCGTGCTGCTGGACTACATGCGGCGCGAACTGGCACTCAAAGTTGATTATCTTACGCAATCCTATCAGGAAAACCTGCAACAGCAGAGCAGCCAGCGCCTGATCTCGCCGTGGGCCATCGATGAAAACGAGCCGATGGAGTACGCCACCACGCTCTTCCCGCGCCCACGTGGGCAGGAGCCAGACCGCAGTTATGTCTATCTCTCCGCGCGCGGTGGCTTCGGACAATACCTGCGCCGTGCCACGACCTTCCCCGACTACCATCAGCGGCTCTCCATGAAAGACACAGATGTAATCATTCTGAATCTGCTGCATGGCCTGAAAACAGCGGGACTGGTTGAGCGCGTCGTTGAGCAGGCCAATGAACAGGATTGCGGCTATCAGTTACCGGCCTCTGCTCTGGTCTGGCGCGTTGGAGACGGCACACGCGCGTTTTATGACCCGATCACCGTACCACATATTCCGGCGGAGGGACGGCGCACCAACGCTTTCTTCGTCGAGTTCTATCGCACCGCCGCGCGTCGTTTACAGGGCCTGGAGGCACGTGAACACACGGCCCAGGTACCCTACGACCTGCGCGAGCAGCGCGAACAAGACTTCCGTACAGGAAAGTTGCCCGTTCTCTATTGCTCACCCACGATGGAGCTGGGCATCGACATCGCTGAACTGAACATCGTTAATATGCGCAATATTCCGCCTACACCGGCCAATTACGCGCAGCGCAGCGGGCGCGCCGGACGCAGTGGCCAACCCGCGCTGGTCTTCTCCTATTGCTCAACGGGTAGCTCGCACGATCAATATTTCTTCAAGCGCCCGGAACTAATGGTGGCAGGCGCAGTGACGCCGCCACGCCTCGATCTTGCCAACGAAGACCTGGTGCGTGCGCATGTCTACGCCATCTGGCTGGCCGAAACGGGTCTAAGCCTGGGGCAATCGCTCAAGGATATTCTGGAGGTGAGCGGTTCCGACCCCAGTCTTGCCCTGCTCGACTCGGTGCGTGCCGCTATCGAGAATCCCAGTGCAAAGCGTGCGGCCTATCAGCGTGCCGCGCGTGTGCTGGCCACCATTGAAGATGAGCTACAGGCGTCCGATTGGTATCGTGAAGACTGGTTGGTCGATGCGCTGGAGCAGGTCGTCATGCGTTTTGATCGCGCCTGTGCGCGCTGGCGCAGCCTCTATCGCTCCGCGCTCTCGCAATCCAAGGCGCAATCCGCCATTGTGCTGGACGCCTCGCGCAGCGCCGAGGATAAGCGCCAGGCCGAGCGTCTGCGTGCCGAAGCCGAGTCGCAATTAAAGCTGCTGACCGATGTTGAGAATCTTGAGCAATCAGATTTCTACAGCTATCGCTATTTCGCTAGCGAGGGCTTCCTGCCGGGCTATAACTTTCCACGTCTGCCGCTCTCGGCCTATATTCCGGCGCGGCGCACACGACAGAAGGATGAGTATCTCTCGCGTCCGCGTTTTCTTGCCATCTCCGAGTTTGGCCCGCGCGCCATCGTCTATCACGAGGGATCGCGCTACCTGATCAATCGTGTCATTCTCTCCGGGGAGACCGACCGTGAGGACATTACCACGCGACAGGTCAAGCAGTGCGAGTATTGTGGCTATCTGCACCCCTCGGCCAGCACTGTCGATCTCTGCGAACGCTGCCATACCCCCTTGGGCGCGCCAATGACCAATCTCTTCCGTCTGCAAAATGTCGCTACCAGACGCCGCGACAAGATCAATTCCGATGAAGAGGAGCGCATGCGTCTGGGCTATGAATTGCGTACCGCCGTGCGTTTCGCCGAGCAGGATGGACGGGTGGAGGCGCGTGTGGGCCAGGTCATCGCCAATGGCGCAGTGCTGGCGACGTTAACCTATGGACACGCCGCCACGCTCTGGCGCATCAACCTGGGCTGGCAGCGCCGCAAGGAACAGGAACAGTATGGCTTCATGCTGGACATTGAACGCGGCTACTGGGTCAAGAGCGAGTCACTGCCGGATGAAGGCGATGATCCCGTCTCGCAACGCCAGCGCCGCGTTATTCCCTTCGTGGAGGATCAGCGCAACTGCCTCTTGCTAGAACTCTCTTCGGTGCGCGACGCGACGGTGATGGCCTCGTTGCAAGCTGCGTTGAAGAGTGCCATGCAGGTGTGCTACCAGTTGGAGGATAACGAACTGGCAGCAGAGCCACTGCCCAATGAGGAAACACGACGCCTGGTGCTCTTTTACGAGGCGGCGGAGGGCGGCGCGGGCGTGTTGCGCCGCCTGCTCGATGAGCCAGACGCGCTAGGCGAGGTGGCACGCGAGGCGCTTCGCATCTGTCACTTTGACCCGAAGACAGGGGCCGACCTGGGGCGTGCCAGTCGTGCTGACGAGGACTGTGAGTCGGCCTGCTACGACTGCCTGCTCACCTACTACAACCAGCGCGATCATCGTCTGTTAGATCGCAAGGCCATTGCGGGCTTATTACAAGAACTGATGCACGCGCAGGTGCAAGCCGGATCAGCAGATGTACCACGGGCCGACCACCTGGCCTCTCTACTGCAACGTTGCGACTCGCAGCTTGAACGCGCATGGTTGCACCTGCTCAACGAGAGGGGCTATCGTCTCCCCTCGCACGCACAGCCTTTGCTCGCGTCCTGCGGAACACGGCCCGACTTTTTGTACGAGGAGCAGATGGTCGCTATCTATATCGATGGACCAGTTCACGCCTATCCTGAACGACAGGCGCGCGATGCCGCACAGACCGAGTGTCTGGAAGACGAGGGCTATCTGGTGCTACGCTTTGGCGTCCAGGATGATTGGGCCGCGCTGCTGACCCGCTATCCACATATTTTTGGGGGTGGTTTATGAGTTTTGCTGTTGGAACACTGGTGAAGGCACGGGGGCGCGAGTGGGTGGTGTTGCCCTCGCAGGATGAGCATCTGCTCTTCGTGCGCCCGCTTGGCGGGACAGAAGATGAAGTGACGGGCATCTATCTTCCATTGGAGCCAGTCGAGCCTGCCACCTTCGTGCCGCCCGATCCATCACAACCTGGCGATTATTACTCCTGTCGCCTCTTGCGCGACGCCGTGCGACTTGGTTTTCGGGCCAGCACTGGCCCGTTCCGTTCCTTCGCTCATATCGCCGTCGAGCCGCGCCCTTACCAACTGGTGCCGCTGCTGATGGCCCTCAAGCTCGCGCCGGTGCGCCTGTTGATCGCCGATGATGTCGGCATCGGCAAGACCGTGGAGGCGGCGCTGATCGCGCGCGAACTGCTGGATCGCGGCGAGATTGAGCGCCTGGTCGTCCTCTGCCCGCCGCATCTAGTCGAGCAGTGGCAGGAGGAACTGCGCGAGAAGTTTCACATCGAGGCCGAGATCGTGCTACCCAGCACCGTCGCGCGGCTGGAACGCGCCTGCGCCCCCGGTCAGTCGCTCTTTGAACGCTATCCCTGTGTCGTCGTCTCCATCGACTTTGTGAAGTCGGAGCGGCGGCGCGATGAATTTCTGCGCACCTGCCCCGAACTGGTGATCGTGGATGAGGCGCACACCTGCGCCTTCTCCGGCGAGGGGCGGGGGAGCCATCACCAGCGCTATACCCTGGTTCGGCGGCTGGCAGATAATCCGGCCCGACACCTCATCCTGGTCACGGCCACCCCCCATAGCGGCAAAGAGGACGCCTTCCGCTCGCTGCTAACCTTCCTCAATCCCGACTTCGCCAATCTGCCTGAAGACCTGACCGGCGCGGCGCACGAACGGGAGCGGCGCAAGCTGGCCGAATATTTTGTGCAGCGCCGACGCGGCGATATTCGCGCTTACCTGGATACCGAGACGCCCTTTCCGCGCCGCGAGGAGAGCGAACTGACCTACAAGCTCGCGCCGGAGTACCGGCGGCTGTTAGAAAAAGTGCTACGTTACGCGCGCGAGACGGTGATCGATCCGCTCAATCCTGATCGACGTTATCAGCGCGTGCGCTGGTGGTCGGCGCTGGCCCTGTTGCGCTCCCTGGCCTCCAGCCCCGCCGCTGCCATTGCCACTTTGCGCAATCGCGCCGCCGTCGCTGAGAGCGAGACGGCTGAGGAGGCCGACGAAATCGGGCGTCACCTGATACTGGACCTGGTCGAGGGCGAGACAGTCGAGGGCTTAGACCTGGTGCCGGGGAGCGATTATGAGGGTGAGCACAGCGAACAGAAGGCACGCCGCCGTCTGCTGGAAATGGCACGTGAGGCCGAGGAACTCAAGGGCGCAAAAGACGAAAAACTGCAAAAGATACTCAAACTCATCCCATCTCTGTTGCATGACGGCTATCAGCCCATCGTGTTCTGCCGCTTTATTCCGACTGCCGAGTACGTGGCGCAGGCGTTGCGCGAGGTGCTACCCGTCGATGTGCAGGTGACCGCCGTCACGGGCCTCTTGCCGCCCGCCGAACGCGAACAGCGTATCCTGGCCCTGGGCCAGTCACCACGCCGCGTGCTGGTCTGCACCGACTGCCTGAGCGAGGGCATCAACTTACAAATGTACTTCAGTGCCGTCGTACATTATGATCTATCGTGGAATCCGACACGGCATGAACAGCGCGAGGGGCGCATTGACCGTTATGGTCAGCCGGAGCCAACCGTGCGCATCGTCAACTATTATGGCAGCGATAACCCCATTGATGGCATTGTGCTGGACGTGCTGCTGCGCAAGCATCGCACGATTCGCAACTCGCTGGGTATCTCCGTGCCGGTGCCAGTCGATGCCGAGCAGGTGATTGAGGCAGTCTTTGAGGGACTGGTGTTGCGCGAACATGCAGGCCACGGCTTACAGGCGCAGATGATGCTGCCAGGACTGGATGATCTGGTCTATGGCGCACAACAGAAGAACGAGCTGTTCGCCCAGTGGGAGGCCGCGTCGCTGCGTGAGAAACGTTCGCGCACGATGTTTGCCCAGGAAACGATCAAGGTCGATGAGGTAGCGAAGGAACTGCGCGCCGTGCAGGCCGCCATCGGCTCCGGCGTCGATGTCGCGTCCTTTACCACGACGGCGCTCAAAGCCTATAGGGCCATCATTACCCACGACGCAAACGGCGCGTATACCTGCGACATCAGCGAGACGCCACGCGCCCTGCGCGATAGCATCGGGCGTCCGGCACGCGAGGACGCGCGCTTCGTCGCCCGCTTCGCCCTGCCCGTGCGCGATGGCGAACTCTACCTGAATAGAACCCATCCCCTGATCGAAGGACTGGCAAGCTATGTGATGGATAGCGCGCTTGACCCCCAGAGCGACCCCGACGACGCCATTGCCCGTCGCTGCGGCGTAGTGCGCACCGCCCAGGTCACGCGGCGTACCACGCTTTTGCTGGTGCGCTTCCGCTATCACATCATCACGCAGAAAAGCACCGCCTCGCAGGAGCTACTGGCTGAAGAGTGCCAGGTACTGGCTTTTGAAGGCGCACCACACCATGCCCAATGGCTTACCGATAGCGAACGTATTGAGCAACTCTTGCGCGCGCAACCGGACGCCAACGCGAACAGCGATCAGGCCAGGCACTTCCTGCAAGGCGTGTTAAGTGAGCTTGACTTGCTGCACGAACATCTGCAAGAGGTAGCCCACGCGCGCGGGCGCGAACTGCTGGCGGCACACCAGCGCGTGCGTGCCGCCGCCACCTTACGCGGTGTGCGCCAGCGCGTCGAACCCCAGTTCCCGCTCGACCTTTTAGGCGTGTATATGTACCTGCCGGTCACGGCGAATATGAGCAGTAAAGGGCAATAAAATGTATCAATTCCGTAGGGGCGAACATCTCTAGGCGGGAGGAACGGTTATGTACCAGTATCCAGGGCCACAACAGCAACAGATGTACAACAATCAATCGGGCCAGTACCATAGCTACCGTCGCAACGCTTTTATTGCTCTGGTTGCCTTTTTCGCCCTTTGTGCGCTCTGCATGGTTATTTCTATGTCTGTTTCATCTGCTAACAGCATAGGTGGGGTGGCAGTCATGGGACTCATGATAGAGGCGATCTGTGTCATGGTGATAGACAAGCGTGGGGCATTGACTTTACGAGGCGCGGTGCAGGAACAGGCGCTGCATCAAGGCAAGATGGTCAGTACTGCACCTGGATATGTCATCCTCTACATCATTTTTCCTTACATTATGCTGCCGAGCTATCTCATACGAGTGTTCATGGAGTCTCATAAAGAGAAGCAGGGGCAGGAGCTGCAGCGCAAACGTGAAGTTGCTGCGTTGGAAGCTCAGTTAGGTATTCTTCCGCCGACCGAGGGGCAGTGCCGCGTCTGCCACAAACCGCTCGTGGTAGGGGCTGAATTTTGTCAATACTGTGGCACACCTGCTATCCAACGCCCAAAAATCTGTCCGGTTTGCGCGACGACAGCGTTGCCGGACGCGAAATTTTGTCCCAAATGTCGGGCGACATTACCATAATGCATATTTCATTGAACGCCCACGGATCAGTAAGGGGGAGAGAGTATTATGCAGAAGTCTCAGTGGTTCACGACGGTGCATAGCGAGGGAGCTTTGTTGCCCGTTGACGTGCTTGAGCGCATCGCCGTGCTGGATAGTAACAGCGTCGAAGGGTTGACTGCCGCGTCGTATCATCACGAGGGCGAGCGGCTCAATGAGGTCATGAACCAGAGCTGGCAACGCTTGCAGACTCTCTGGCGGCGCTTCCAGACGGCACGCCAGAAGCTCCCTGTGGCTGATAGCGGTACAACGCTGACCAGAGAACGCTGGCTGCTGCCACTCTTCTCTGAACTGGGCTATGGCTGGCTGACGCCTGCCCCGCCTATCGAGATGAGTGAGAAGAGCTATCCCGTCTCGCATCGCTGGAACCACACCCCCATTCACCTTGTGAGCTACAAACTGGGCTTGGACGAGCGAACTCGTGGGCGCGGTAGCACGTTGCGCACCAGTCCTTATAGTCTCGTCCAGGAGGTAGTCAATCGCGCGCCGCAGTATCTCTGGGGCATCGTCTCCAATGGATGCGTGCTGCGCCTGGTGCGCAATAATGTCAGTATGACGCGCCAGGCGTATCTTGAGTTTGATCTGGAAGCCATGATGGAGGGCGAAGTTTATAGCGATTTCGTCTTGTTCTGGCTGCTCTGCCACGAGTCACGTTTCGAGGGTGCGCAGCCCGCCGAGTGCTGGCTGGAACGCTGGCTGCAGGAGGCGCAGCGACAGGGTATCCGCGTCCTGGACAGCCTGCGCGATGGCGTCAAAGCGGCGATTGAGGCGCTGGGACGCGGCTTTCTCTCCGCCAACAATCAGCGTTTGCGCGACAAATTGCGTTCTGGCGAACTCTCGACACAGGACTATTATCGCCAACTGCTGCGTCTGGTCTACCGTCTAATCGTGCTGTTTGTTGCGGAGGATCGTGACATTCTCTTCCGACCCGATGCTGACGAGGCCGCGCGTGAACGCTACCTGCACTACTACTCGACGCAACGCTTGCGCCAGTTGGCCGGACGCCGCAGCGGCACGCGCCACGCCGACCTCTACTACGCGCTTGCTCTCGTCATGGATCTGCTGGGCCAGGATGGCGGCTATCCCGAACTGGGCCTGCCCGCGCTCAATGGCTTCCTCTTCGCCCGCGAATCCGTCAGCGACCTGCACGGCTGCGAGCTTGCCAACCATGACCTGTTAGACGCCATGCGGGCGCTGGCCTTCACGCAGGACAGGCAGCGCCGTCGCCCCGTCGATTACAAAAATCTCGGCTCGGAAGAACTGGGCAGCGTTTACGAGTCGTTACTGGAACTGCACCCCGTCATCCATCTGGAGGCCGCGCAATTTGACCTGCAAAGCGCGGGTGGCAACGAGCGCAAGACGAGCGGCAGCTACTACACACCCACCAGCCTGATTACCAGCCTGCTCGACACGGCGCTTGATCCCGTGCTGGAGGAGGCGTGTCGGCAGAACAACGCGGAACAGGCCATCCTCAACCTCAAAGTCTGCGACCCGGCCTGTGGCAGTGGTCACTTCCTGATCGCTGCCGCGCATCGCATCGCCAAACGTCTGGCAATGGTGCGCACGGGCGACGACGAACCCGGCGCGGCTGAGCGGCGGCGGGCGCTGCGCGATGTCGTCGGTCATTGCATCTATGGCGTGGACATTAACCCCATGGCGGTGGAACTGTGCAAGGTGAGCCTGTGGATGGAGGCGATTGAGCCAGGCAAGCCGCTCTCGTTTCTCGATCATCACATTCAGTGCGGCAACAGCCTCTTCGGGGCCACGCCCGCCCTGCTCGCCGATGGTATTCCTGAGCAGGCGTTTGAGCCGGTGGAGGGTGATCTGAAGGAGGCCTGTCGCCGCTTCAAGAAGCGCAACAGGCAGGAGCGCGAGGGCAATCAGAGCCTGTGGAACGCGCAGAATGTTCCCTTACAAAAGCAGCACGCGCTAGAACGCGGCATGCAGGTCGTCGCCAGCATCGATGATGATACCGTGACAGCGGTGCATCACAAGCAAGAAGCCTATTTCCGCGAGCGCGTCTCCGCCCAGTATCGCGCGCTCAAGCTGCGCGCCGACGCATGGTGCGCCGCCTTCGTCTGGAAAAAGACCAATGACGGACTTGAACCCGTCACAGAAGAGATATATCGCAAGATTGAGCAGGCCAGTGACCCCGACCAGTTGCCCCAATGGCTGCGGGAGACGCGCGACGAGATCACGCGCCTGAGCAGGCAGTACCAGTTCTTCCACTGGCACCTGGCCTTCCCCGATGTCTTCCGCCTGCCCGCCGACGGCGAAACGCCCGCAAACGCGCAGACTGGCTGGAGCGGCGGCTTCGATGTCGTGCTGGGCAACCCGCCCTGGGAGCGCATTAAGATACAGGAAAAAGAATGGTTCGCCGCCAGACGCCCCGATATTGCCAGCGCCGCCAATGCCGCGCAGCGCCGCCGCATGATCGCCACGCTGGCTTATGAAGATGCCGCGTTGTTCCAACAGTTTCAGGATGCCCAACGCGCCGCGCAGGGCGAGAGCCATTTCGTGCGTAACAGCGGGCGCTATCCCCTCTGCGGGCGCGGCGATGTCAACACCTATACCATCTTCGCCGAAACCATGCGCCAGCTTATCACAACGACCGGGCGCGTCGGCTGCATCGTCCCCTCTGGCATCGCTACTGATGACACGACAAAAGTATTTTTCCAGGACATTACTACATCTCACACACTGGTTAGTCTCTACGATTTCGATAACATAGCTGGAATATTCGCTGACGTTGATAGCCGTTACAAATTCTGTCTGCTCACGCTCGCAGGCCAGCAACATCCCGTCTTGCATGGCGCGGAGTTTGCCTTCTTCTTACATTCAACCTTTGATCTGGAAGATGATGCCCGTCGTTTCACGTTGACCGCCGAAGACCTGCGCCTGATCAATCCTAACACGCGCACCTGTCCCATCTTCCGCTCTCGCCGCGACAGCGAACTCACCAGAGCTATCTATCAGCGCCTGCCTGTTTTGATACAAGACGAGCCAGTAGAAATGAATCCCTGGAACGTGACCTTTAGCAGGATGTTCGATATGACAAATGACGCCCACCTTTTTCGTACCTACACACAACTGGTCAGTGATGGATGGGAGTTGCGCGGCAACATCTTTTATAAAGGTAAGGAACGTTGCCTGCCGCTCTATGAGGGCAAGATGATCTCGCATTTCGATCACCGCTTCGGCTCCTACACGCTTGAGGCCAGACCCGAAAGCTACGACATGAATGGCATTCAGCATGCCAACCCCGCGTGTCTCACACAACCGCGCTACTGGGTGCATGAGTCACACATGCCCGATATACTGAACAGTAGAAGCAAAGGACTACTGGCTTTCCGTGATATTGCCCGCTCCACAGATGTCAGAACAGCCATCTTCAGCATCATCCCTGCTGTGCCTTGTGGCAACAACTTACCTCTAGCTATTGCGGAGATTTCTCGTTCTGATGAATTACTTTGCCTTAACACAAACATATCCTCATTTGTTGCAGATTTTATCGCGCGTCAAAAAGCTGGTGGAACACATCTAAACTTCTTTATCGTCAAGCAATTGCCTGTCTTGCCGCCGGAACAATACACGAAGGTTTGCGCGTGGGAGAGCGCAGGGACAGTGGGCCAGTGGGTGCTGCCACGCGCGCTGGAACTGACCTACACGGCGTGGGACTTGCGCGAGTTCGCGCGCGAGTGTGGCTATGAGGGGCCACCGTTTCGCTGGGATGAGCAGCGACGCTTCCTGCTACGCTGCGAACTGGACGCGGCCTACTTCCACCTCTACGGCATCGCGCGCGCGGATGTGGACTACATCATGGAGACGTTCCCGATAGTGAAGCGCAAGGACGAGAAGGAGTACGGCGAGTACCGCACCAAACGCGTAATTTTAGAGATTTACGATGAACTGCAACGCGCCATAGAGAGCGGCCAGCCCTATCACACCCGACTGGAGCCGCCACCGGCTGATACCTCTGTAGCGCACGAAGAGAAGACGATGCAGGTGTAGCATACATGGTGGTATCAGGAAACTGGTATCACTATATCCCTCTGTTTAATCACCAGACGCTCATTGACATATCGCAAAAAGTACTGACGTCGTGTTGACAAGCTATGATATACTATTGGTAACAGTGTCGGCGCAACGCTGCTGCCTTCACCTGGGTTTCTATTCTTTTTGAGGAGGCCAGAAATGGCAAATCGTAAGAAGATGACCGGTGTATGCCCATACTGCTGCGAGCAGGCGGTATTAACCCGCGACCATGTTATTCCCCAATGTCTATACACCAGTGGTGTTCCTGGCAACTCTCCCAAAGTTTATGCTTGCTCACACGGCAATAATGATTTGAAGTCGCGCCTGGATACCTATTTCAGGGATTTTCTGGTGCTGGATATCGAGGGGTCAGAACATCCAGTTTCTAAGTCCCTTTTTCCGAAGCTTGCACGGGCTGTTAAACGGAAACAATCTCTGATGGCTCTCCATGTCATGCAGGCACAACTTATGTCGAGATTTACCCCTTCCGGCCTCTTCGCTGGCTTTGTGTATGGTATACAACTTCCTGACCAATCAATCACTGCGGGATTGTCCATGATGACACGGGGATTGTATTACTTCTATACAAGGCAGATGCTTCCACAAAACATCTCATTTACAATCCATCGGCAATGGGATATGCAGAAATATGCAACGGACATTCAGTTACTTCTGTGCAAAGGCGCACACTATGTGGCGGCTGGCGAGGGCGATGTTTTTGCATGCATGTATGCCATTCCCCAGGAGAAACCAACGTGTAGCCTCTGGTTCCTCAGCTTTCTCAGGAAAGTCTACTTTTCAGTGACGACTGACTATCAGACTCTTTTTGATCAAGCAGCAGGATAGCACTATCATCACCAGGCCAATCCATCTCACAAGAGCGAGAGGCTACTTTATGAAACTCGAAGAAAACATAATAAAAACAATACTAGAGATAATTGCGAAAAAAGCTGCTGAGCAAGAACTGAGAGAGGAGCAAATAAGCAACTTTATAAAGGTAGCTGTTAAAGCCGTCACTACTGATGGGCTTACACTTCACCCGCGCTCTCCAGGACGCGCACAAACAGTTCTGGAGCAATCCAGAAGCCAGCTTTGGTCATCAAATCGTGAAGAACAGGTCGAACAGCGGCAAGATAGCCACGCTGTTTGGCAACCAGAAGCACACCGAGCAAACCTGTCACTGCCACGCCTAGTTGCCGGGCGATCATTCGTCCACGGCGCTCATCAAGCAGAAGCAAATCGGCCTTCTGTTCAACGGCGAGGGCAATGGCCTCTGCTTCACCGGCATCAAGCTGCTGTTCAAGACGCTTGACCAACGCTCTATCTTGCACCTGATACCGCTCAAACCACCAGAACGTCTGAACTTCGGTTGCCCCTGCTTGTCCGGAGCCTTTGACGACGATCTCGTGATAAACGGCCTGGGGGATAAGAATCGTGCCATAGAGGCGCTGAAGAAGGTCAAGTTGCCCACTTGCTGCAAGGTTGATAAGAGGCGAGGTATTGCTCACGACGATCATAACTGGCCTAACCGACGCAGCGTCTCCAGATCGTCAGCAAACTCCTGCTCATCGTAATGGACCGGAATATGACGACTGGCCAGCAATCGCCCAAACTCCATCTGGCTCATGCCAGCAAAAGCGCTGGCCTGTCCAAGCGTGAGTTTCTCCTGTTGAAACAGCAAGACCGCAATTTCTCGTTGTAATTCTGCGGCGGAGATATTGGCAGCACGCAGCAGATCATCAGGTATGACGAGGCTCATGTATTTGCACTCCTGGCAAGAAAGTCACATCATCTGCTACCAGTATACCATGTTTCCTCTCACAGAGCATCCGTCATCAGTGTGATCTCGACTATCCTGCCAGGCAGTATCATTCTTCTTTGAGAAATTGCATTGCCGTTATCGCATAGACTTCTGTGGCTGTGCGCAAACTGTTCAGATCTGCCCATTCGTCCGCGCCATGCACACCGCCACACATGACGCCATATCCACAGACCGTTGGAATACCTCTGCTGATATACATCCAACCGTCGCAAGCGGGACCGCTGCCCAGCAGTGGAGGGAACTTCCCGGTCAGTGTCCTCACTGCTGAAGCAAGCACCTGCACAATCTCAGCATGGGGCGAAGTTTCCGCTGCTGGGACAATCAAGAGATCTTCAAGCTGGTAGCGGTCAATGGAAAGGTCTTTGAGATGTGTCATGAGCAGTTGTTTGATGTCCTCTGCACCGAGGCCCGGAAGCAGGCGCGCATCGCCATATGCCTCGCATGCATCGGGAACTACATTGATGCCGCTTCCGCCTCGAATGAGGGTGGGAAACGTGAGTACCGATGTCCGTCCTGGAAATAATGCTACCGACGTTTCAGGTAGTGACACACCCAGAAGCGAGTGAATCAGGCGCGCCATATCAGTAATGGCATTACGTCCCGCACGTCCCTGCTCCCAGGCTTTCCGTCCTGTGTGCGTTGCTTCACCCTGGATCGTCAGGCGGAACCGGTACAGGCCACGATGTCCAATAGCAATCATGGCATTCCCTGGCTCGCCAACGATCACCCCATCGCCTGTCAGATGGCCGTGATCAAGCAAATAGCGCGTGCCATAAGGTGAACACGCTCCGCTTTCTTCATCGACGACGAAAGCCAGCGTGACTTGCCCCTTGAGCTTGATACCTGCTTGCCGCAGGGCTGCCATTGCGTACACCATCGCCGCAATTTGCGCTTTCGCGTCTGCCGCTCCCAGACCATAGAGTCGTCCATCTTCGATTTGACCACCCCAGGGATCGCGGCTGTAGCCGCTGGGAGCGACAGTATCCATATGGGTTGTGAGAATGAGGGTCTTGCCTTCATGCTCTGTACCTGGGATAGAGCACACGACATTGGGGCGCGCTGATGTCACTCCGACGAACTCTGGCTCAAAGCCCAGACGAGCCAGCTCCTCTGCAATGATGTCAGCAACTGCTCGCTCGATGGGTGCTGATGGATCAGAGGCACCAGCCAGCGCGCCATTCACGCTGTTGGCTCGCACCAGTCGTTGGAAAAACGCAACTTGTTGGCTCTCCTGGGCAAGAAGAGCAGCAGCGAGTGGACTGGCGGGTTTCATGCTTTCTCTCCATTCTGCTGCATATGGGGATGCTGCCGTTGTCCTTGCCGGAACAGGGTAATTGTCTGCGCGATCTCTTCTTGCTGTTGCCAATCTCCCCATTCCTGGCCGCGTTGAGCGAGCTTCTGGAACGTGAGACGAGTTGTTTTGCCAACCGAGCCTGGTGGCATGAACTGCATCGGCGTTCCTGGCAAAGGCATGAACGTATGGCTATGAATACAAACTTTCGAACTGATCCGCGTGAGTCGCTCCATCAACACCTGGCTCAAAGCTTCGTCTTGAGGAGTTTCACCTGGTAGCCCTGCGATGAAGTCCACGTAAATTTTCTTGAGTTTGCGACAATATTTTGCAAGGTGAGAAACAGCACGTTCAACGGCAGCGACGTCATGTTCACGATGCATCGCTTCCAGCATTCGCTCACTACCTGATTGCGCTCCAATGGCAATATAGGCTGCATCAGAATAGCGATCCAGCAGTTGTGCTACCTCTGGCGTGATAAACTCAGGACGCATCTCACTGGGGAATTCCCCAAATTTGATCTTTGCCTCTCCGGCAACCTCCTGCATTCCTCTCAGCGCTTGCTCAAGGCGATGGTAATCGGGATGGACGCCATCATCGGAAAGATAGGCCAACGAGTCTGGTGTAATAAAGCGAATGTCCTTGAAGCCTGCTCTGACCAGCGCTTCAATATGTTCCAGAACATTCTCTAAAGAACGGTGGCGCATCCGCGCCCCATGTAAAAACGGGGTCTGACAAAATCCGCAGGCATGGGGACAGCCCCGCCCAATCTCAATCGCACCCAGGCGGCGATGTTTCAGGCCAATGCTAGGATAACGAGCATCTAAGGGGATGAGCGGAGCGCGTCCAGTTCGCACGAGCCGACGAGTTCCGCTACTTTCTTGCTCGGCAAAAGCAATCCCCCTTACCGCCCGAACATCGCGCTTCCGCCCGCCAAGCTGGCGCAAAAACTCGACAAACGACCACTCACCCTCACCAACGAAAACAACGTCAAAACCCATTGCCACCGTTCCAGTAGCATCGCCGGATGCATGTGGTCCGCCAGCCACAAACAGCAGGCGCTCACGTAGGGGTGCCAGTTCTGTTTGCAGATAAGCGAGCAATTGAGTCGTTGTCACAAGTGCCGAACTCATGAAGCTGAAGGCAACGACGACAGTCCCACCAGATCCGACTTGCAGCATCAGACGCTCAATCTCTTCTTTGCAGGCAGGAGCAGAATGTGGATGCACAAAGGCAAGCCTGATAGCGTCTAATTCGGGCGTTTGCTCTATGGCACCAACCAGCGCATTGATACTGTAGCGGTTGGCGTCACTGGCGAGAAAGACCACAGCGATACTACTACCTGTGTCATGGTGTTCATCTTCAGTATGTGGCATCATTACTCTCCAAAGGGTACACGAGCTTTGTCACGTTTGTCGCGTGATGAAGGGCTATCAACCAGCCCCGCAGTTTCCGCATACCAGATCAGCCAGATCTGCGCCAGTCGCAACGCAATCGGCTGTAGACGAGAGCGGATCGCCTGGTCAGGGTCTCTGCACATCAGGCGCAAAACAGTGAGTAAAAACTCCCGGTCAATCGAGAGCAGTTGCATCGCGTGATCAGCGACAGCTCTGCGAACGTACACATCAGGATCAGTTGCCAATTCGACAATAACGGCACGTGCCAGCGTGCGAACGGTGAGTGCCGCTTCGTTAAGACAACGGAGGAGTGAAGGAAAAGCTTTCGCTACTGCGCGACGCACGTTGCGGTAAGCCGTCGTATGTAACGCGAGCTGGTATAATTCGAGAACCTCGTATGGCCGCGTTGGCAAGAGCCGTTCGAGATAGCGCACTGCCACCCACTGGATCAGTTTTTCGGGAGAACGCACCCCCTCACGCAACGAAACCAGTGCGGTATCAGGCATAGAAAGCAAATCACGTAATGCGAGGGAAAAACGCACACTCTCTTGTTCGAGATGTTCGACATCAGTGAACTGCTGGCTGAGATGCACGAGGGCCGCCTGGCTCTGTGCGAGTTGGGTGGCAGAAAGCATTGGTGTGAGAGGAGAAGCACGCTTCTCCTCTTCTTGTGCGGAAAGCAATGCCTGAATATCACCACAGACTTCAACAGTCGTGAGTGCAACATATTGGTCATCGCCAGGACGCCACTTGAGCAACGCCAATACCACTGGTAAAGTGGTAGGAGCAACTTCTACCAGCGAAGGTAACGCTTCAAGCACCCGACGACGGATGTCCACCCCACGAATCTCATCAGTATCTATGCGTAGCGTTTCCATCAGGCGACACGCGCCCTCGATGTCGAGACGGCACAATCCTGGCAATGCTTCAGCAATGCGACGACGAATTTCCCAGGGCGCACCCGCCTGTACCATTTCAAATACTTGCTGTGCGAGGTCTGGCCGATACGCACTGTCAACGACTTCGCCTGCCAATAGCATCCCGATAAAGTGATCAATAGCGGTAAGGATCTGTTCCATCGCTTGTACGGAAAGTGAGGAATCTTCTCCTGTTATGGAAGCGGCCTCCGGTGTAAGATGGAGTTCCCCAATCAGTTGTGCGATCAGTTTCAATGAAGGCGGGCCGAATGGCACAGCCTCGTTTGGGGGTACATTCAGTACCGCCTGCTCCTTTCCTGCAGCGTGATCGAGCAGATTCGTGCCACCACAAAGGACATATTTGTAGTGAGCATAGCCGAGAAAATGCTGCATCTCTTCAAAAAAGGCTGTGGTCTGTGACGAAGGGATATTCTGCGCAAGCCGATAACAGCGATGAATAAGACTGGTGAGAGGATGGGCGTCCTTTTCTGAAAAAGGGATACCATCACGTTCAGCCTCTAACATGGCTTGCAGGAATGCTTGTGATGGTACATGACCGGCAGAAGCGAGTAATTCGCCTGTCTGCTCTGGAGACAGGCGCAACGCTTGAGCGATATGGTAGACGACCTGGTCACTGGGATGGCGATCACCTGCCAACAGGCGCTGCAGGTAGTTATAGCTGATGTGGGCAGACGCTGCCAGGTGGGTCTGTTTGATACCGGTCGAGGCAATATAGGTAGAAAGTAATTGAGCAAAAGGTTTCATCAGCTTCGCCTACCCTGTCCTGAAAAATCATGACTCTCTCTACAGAATTCCTCGGTTCAGGCATAGCATAGAAGCTCCAAACTGTCAATAAAACTGTTGACTAAAAAGTAGGAGTTTCTATTGACAGCGAAAAGTAAAGCTGGGTATGCTCTTCTCAGAGAACATGTGCAAAGAACGTTTAATGTAAAAGGAGGATAATTCTACCACTACTGAAGAGGAGGGAAGGCAACGCCATCTACTCACCAGCCGTAGCAGGTCGTGTCGGTTTGCCCTTTGGATGCTTGCGCTGCCTGTACGCCAGCAACGAGTCTTCGTAGATGAGCCAGCTACGGCCCGACCGCTCGCCTGAGATGCGGCCTGAGCGAAGGAGGCGCAGCAGGGAGTCCTGCCGGTAGCCTGAGATGGCGCTGGCCTCGGCAGTGGAGAGCAGCACGCGCTCACCCTGCTCTGTGTGACGTACCTCACGCTTCTTGCGTGGGCCACGTGGGCCTTCGCGGCCAGGAGTGCGTGGTTGTGCTAAGAAAGCCGCCAAAGAGTCTGCATACACCATCCACTGGTTGCCCCAGGGTTTTGTTCCCTCGATTCGGCCAGTTTGCAAAAGACGACTAATGTACTCACGGGTAAAGCCCGATCTCGCACTGGCTTCGGTGGTCGTAAGCACTGGGCGACCGTTATGCATTCTGGGCGGCTGTGTCGATGCACTCACTACAAACACTCCTGCTACTGATGGGATATTACTATGGTAAACGGGCCAAAAAAAGACAAACTCAAACCCTCATCAAAGATTAGCCCAAAAATCCCTGGCAAATCAGTTCATTCCATGATATATCTATTGTAGGCAACAGGAAATCACCGGACATTCGTTCCAAAGATAGTCATCTTGCTTGCACCGGTTTGCCGGTGGCAGGCAAGGCAGTTGACATCTTCCGGCGTCTCCTGGCATGACACGCTTCTGTTATGAGCCTGTCGTGCAAAAGGAGGACGCAGGACGCCCCGCAAGGAGCGCCCGGCGTCTCCGGCAGACCCGTTGTCATTCGTTGTCGTCTCACTCTTGCGCCTGATCGGGTCTCACAAACTAGGTCAGGTACAGGGCGAGGCGGCAACGGCCCACACCAACCACACGCAGCGCCGAATAGGCGTTACTCCGGCGTTCACCCTGGGCAGAACAGTCCAGGGGGATTACCAGGGTGCGATGGTCGTCACAGGTCTAGGGCAAGTATACCGGATATACATATTCTTGACAAGGCATTTTGGCCCGAATTGGCGCATCGAACGGGTAGGTGAGAAAGCAACGGACGCCCGCCAGAGGGCGACATCGGCAATGCGTGTGATGACGGTTGGCCTGATCTGCGCGGCTAGCTACGCAGATCGTAGCGACGAGATGAAAGGTAACAGACAGCAGGATGGAATCGCAGTTTGCAGCAGCTTCAGCGACACGCTCACGCTTTTGCGCCGAAGTGCCGGTCACGTGCATTCCGGCCAACTATCGTCGCAAGCGTCTACCCAGGCAGGCCCGGCTCTGCTACGTGGAGGAACCGGTCTGGGACGAGACTGACCGGTGTTATTTCACCCGCATTGGCAGCACTCCCCAGGCCGTTGCCTGTACGCGCCCCGTGCGGCTCAGCGTCGAGGAAGCGGAAGCCATCTTCCACGCGCTGGATGATCCTACTGGTGAAGAGCAAGCCGTCTATGCGGCCCCATCGTATGTGCTTCCCGAAGCCTTACGAGACCTGGATAGCAGCCATTCCTACGACCTGGGCAATGAACTGGCGCAGACCTTGCGCTCTCACGCGCTTCCCTTGTCACCGCTATCGCCCACATCCGCCGAGGCTGATGGCTCTGTCGCTGTGCCGACAGACGTGCCAGAGGACGTTTCCTTGCCGTGCCGTCTGTATGACTCCTGGTTTGTGGCTCCCACAAGCGTCACCGATGACGAGGGACGTTGTCTGGTGGCAGTTGCACCGCTGGCCCATCGGCTCTCCGGGCGCTCGTCCGGTGCGGTCTACACCGTCTGGCTGGACGCCACGATGCTTGAGCAGGCCATGCCGGTGGACGAGGGCTTTGCCCATCTGGACTGCCACGAGAGCCGCTTGCAGGTGAACTGCTTCGCCATCGAGCATGGGGCGAGGCCGCCGGTGGAGGAGCCGGAACCGGTACAGGTGGGAGCAGTCGCCTTCACGGCCACGACGCTGGAGGAGCAGTACCAGCTTGTCCCACTCAAAGACCCCATTTACCTGCGCAAAGAGGATGTGGTCGCCCGCAGCAGCGATGCTGAGACGATCACCCTGCTGGACACGCAGAGCATCCTCACCAACGCCATCGCAGCGGTGCAGCATGAGCAGGCATCGCTCGCCGTACTGCCGCGTCATGAGCGGGAGCGGGAGGCACAACGGCTGGATGCGCTGCTGCGCTGCCTTGAGGAGACGCTGCACTGGTATGGCCGTCTTCCCCGGCACCAACGTGGCGAACGCATCCTCTCGGTGTCGGTACTGCACCACGACGAACACGAGGATGAGGAGCGGGCAGGACATGGACACAGGCACCGTCGGCAGCAGCGATGTATCCGGCTGGTGGTAGGCGTTCCCACCACGCTGCCATTGCCCTGGTCGCAGCTTGCTGATGCTTTCTGCTGGCCGCAGCAGAGGACTGGGAGCGAGACGCTGCTGCTGAAAGGACTGGCGGCAGGCGCGCACATCGTTGCTTGAGGGCGCGCCAAACACCGGAGCGGAGCGGACGCAGTGAGGGGGTGTTCCTCTCAGCTTTCGTCGTGCGCCCATCCGTCGTGCGTCAATCAGCAAGTTCAAGTTAAGGAAGGAAGCAAGAAGACCCATCAGGAGTTCATCCCTATCCCTTTCGTGGATGGGGATGAGCAGAGACACGGAAACACCGAACACAGGCCAGCAGGAGACGAGGAGTCCAGGGGCGTGTGGGGCGACGTCGTGTCTTCGGAACTGAACTGGTTTGAACGCAAGAGAACAAGGCAAGAGAAAGGAGACCTCAAGCATGTTTGCCTCGATGGGACGTGATGTGGTTGTCAGTGATCTGGTACAAGAGGTTCAGCGCCTCAGCGGCCTTGACGAAGCCATCTGTCGTCGGGCGGTGATCGCTGCGGTTGATCGCTCCTCGCTGCCGCTCACCCAGGCCGGAGAACAGCTTGTGAATGGCCTGCGCGAGCAGCAGACATCAGGGGGTATCGTCGCTCTGTTCTGGGAAGAGGTACATCGCCTGCACCCTGAACAGGAAATGTCGCCTGGGCAGGTTCCCTATGTCTGAGCGTCTGATCGCTGCGGTGATGCCCTGGGTGCGCACCTCGCGCGCTGACCCACGAGCAGCCGCTTTGGCTGATCGCCATTATAGCCGAAAAACCCCTGGAGCGGCTCAATTTGTGCCACCTGGGCGTTGCCTGGTGTTGCTCACGCAGGCGGCGGATGCGCTGTGGGTGTCGTCCTGGCCCTACCCAGAGTATGTCAAGCATGCCTGGGCGGGAGCCTGGCTCTGCTCGCTGTTTCGCAATGAATCCGTCTATCTGTCCAGTGACTTGATTACCTGGGCAGTGGCAGCGACGCGCTTCACGTGGGGGGCAGCGCCCGAACAGGGCATCATCACGTTTGTGGATCCCACGAAAGTGCGCAAGAAACGGGATTGGGGACGCTGTTATCGTCGCGCCGGTTGGTGTCAGGTGGGCTACACCCGCAACGGGCTGCTGGTGTTCCAGCAACGTCCTTGCGATATGCCTGCCCCTATCCCTGCCGGTGGGGTTCAACTTCCCTTGCTTCCCGCAGCTCAGGAGATATCCTCATGGTCAGCATGATACACACGATGTACACGATGCACACGCACCACCCACTCCTGACGGTGGGTTCGCTCTTTTCTGGCATTGGGGGGTTAGACCTCGGTTTAGCGCGTGCAGGGATGCAGATTGTCTGGCAAGTGGAGATTGATACCTATGCAAGACGAGTTCTCGCCAAACACTGGCCTGACGTTACCCGGTTTCCAGATGTCCGTGAGGTCGGTGCGCATCATCTCAGCCCCGTTGATCTCATCTGCGGCGGCTTTCCCTGCCAGGACATCTCCGATGCGGGCAAAAAAGCGGGGATCACGGGGGCGCGCTCCTCGCTGTGGAAAGAGTTCGCTCGGATTGTTTGCGCGCTACGACCGCGCTACGTCCTCGTGGAAAACGTTGCAGCCCTCACTCGACGGGGACTATCAACCGTACTTGGAGACCTGGCCGCCTGCGGGTATGATGCGGAATGGCAATGCCTACCGGCTGCCGCCGTTGGTGCCCCGCACCAGAGAGCGCGCATCTTCGTGGTGGCCTACTCCGACAGCGCGGGACTGGCGCTCAGGCCAGTCTTCGGCCCGGACGCGCGCACGCAACTCGCGGCCTTTAAGCGAGATAGCGGCTCCTGGTGGGACGCTGAACCCGCTGTGGGTCGAATGGCTCATGGGGTTGCCCATCGGGTGGAGCGATTGCGCGGACTAGGCAACGCGGTGGTGCCACACGTGGCTGAATTTGTTGGCCGCTGCATACTGGCGCGAGAAGATCATCACCGCATCGAGCAGGCCCAGTCGTCTGTGCGCTCAACAGACTCTTACTCATAAGATGCGTTCTCTGTTGGGCCACCTTCCCTTTCGCCTTCAAAGGGAAGGTGGCCCTGTCACACATACAGAACAGAAAGGCAGGTGTGAAATGAACCAGCAGCAACCGATCCCGATTCCTTACGAAACCGGCGAAGTGCTTCACAGCCGCGAGCATCCGTTCTGCGACGATCTGCGGTGCCCGTGCCACGAGGATCGTGAGGCTATCGAGCAGATGCACGCCTGGCTGACAGAGGGTCTGCTCTCTGTCGAGGACGCCGACCGCATCTATCGCGGTCAGACCCTGGCCTGACTCACTGGGCGAGGCCTCGGCAGGCAGAACAGGACACGACAGGACGGCAGGCTTCTGTCTGCCTGTCTGTCTGCCTGCCAGAGGCTACAGCACAGCACACACACACGAAACGAAAAGGAGCAACGTGTTTATGACAGAACAACGCAATGGACAAGGAACCCTTCATTATATTGCCACTCATCACGGCAATATCCCCATCTTGCGGCTGCTGCTGGGCATCCTGCTCGTCAGCTTCTTCCTGCTGGCCTTGATGCTGCAAATTCAGACCAGCGAGGCGTTCCTCTTGAACGGCCCCGCCGTCTCGCTGGCTCCCAACTGGGGCATCTTGAGGCAGCCTGTGGAGATGCTCGTCGGCAGCCTCACCGCCAACCAGGCAAAGGCCGTCCTGTGGGGCTGGTGCATTGAACTGGTCTATCTGGTCTGTGTGATCGGCGAAGTGTCCGTGCACGGCAAGCTGCAAGCCTGGTTTAAGACCGGAGCGATTGTCCTGGTCATCTTCGATTCCTGGGCCGATTTCAGTTATGGGAATCTGGCCAGCGGGTTCTGGGGGCAGGTGGCCTTCGCCGCCATCACCGCCTTTGTGGTCGCCTTCTTCGGCACCATCGGCCTCAACCTGATCTGGGGTGCGCTGGCCGACTTTAGTCACTAACCAGAAGAAGGGAGGCCCTGAAGATGAGCGAACGTCTGGAGATGAACGAACGGGAAGAAGGAGCCAGGACGCCCTCCTCGGTGAAACAATCGGCGGCCTTTGCGGGCAGTACCCTGGTGGTCGGGGGCCTGCTGGACATGCTGGCTCATCTGGGGCCAACCGGCCTGCTGGTGTCTGTTCTTGCTTCCTACGTGGCCTGGCGGCATGGCCCTGACCTCTACGAGCAGGTACGCGGCCTGCTACCGGCCCTGCCGGCCCCGGCTGAGCGCGAGGGCAAGGACGGTGAACCGGTGGCGCAGGCCGAGCAGGCCGCAGGAGCCGAGACGCCAGCGCGGCGCAGCCTGTGGGATCGGGCACTGGGGCGCTCTCCAGAAAGCGCTATGGCCCCAGAGGCCGACGATGCCGAGGCCGAGGCCGCTCCTGGGGCCGAGGCCGCCCCCAACCAGCAGGATTACCTGAACCTCGGCCCGACGCTGCGCCCCCACGCCGATCAGCTTCTGAGTGGTCGCAAGGTCATCCTGGGGGTGTCAGGTTCCGGCAAAACGAATACCATCACTGTCTACTGCGAGGAATTGGGCAAGCTAGAGCCAGCCCCGGCTATTCTCTTCTTCGACACCGAGGACGAGAACCGTGCGCTCTGCCATCGCCAGTATCTGCCCCATCCCGTCTGGATCGATCAAGCCAGGGGATTGAGCGCCGAAAACGCCTTTACGGTGGCGCAAAACATCCTGGAGAGGCGCTGCCAGTGCGTCATCAACCTGCAATCCTATGAGGACGAAGAAGCGGCCTGGATCATGATTAACATGGTGCGGGGCGTGCGTGCCTGGCAGGAAGCACGCCCCGTCCGTGTTCCCTGTGAGATCGTGCTGGATGAAGCCTCGGTCTGGCTGCCGCAAAATCCCCGCGAGAGCCTGCTGTCGAACGTGCTGATTGACGACCCCGACGCGGGCGAGGAAC
>CADDYT010000006.1 GCA_902810755.1 Chloroflexota bacterium | reverse complement strand
TTCAAAGAATGCCCTGGCGGTGCTTGCCACCTTTATTGTGGGGGCAGTATTTCTCTCCTCTGGCATCGCTATTACGCATAGATCGGCTATGCCGGATGTGAATCAGACTATTGCCTTCAATGGCGCGAATAGCTGGCAGGGAGACCGACAGGTCACCGCACCTGTGTTTCCATTCTCGGCTGCGCAGCCGGTAAGCGTGGATCCACTTTTTGCCGCTTACTATGCTGCCTGCAATGGGGCGCAGAGTCTGGGCCAACCTCTGACCGTCGCTTTTCCCATCGACAAGGGCTGGATTCAGTTTTTTCTGTCCGGCGCGCTGCTCCTGCCTGCTTCGCAGCCGGTCTATAGAGCAGGTGATCCCCTGGCTGCATTGATCGACAGTGGCACAAACGACCCGCAGACCGGCGTTGTCCGCTTGCCGCTTCTGCAAGCCTTGCTCACGGCTGGCAGCCAGGAAAAGATTATTGATGGCGCTCAGCTCAGCTATGTCGATCTGCGCAAGGCCACCAATCCTGCCAGCATGCAGTTTGCCCCGGCAAAGGCTCAGGGGGTTTTCGTCAGAACAGGGACTCGCTCCGGTAAGGATGCCGGTTATGTCATCCCCACGCCGATCTGGAACTATATCAATCGCGCCGCTATTTCACCGACCGGTTGGAAGCTGGATTTCGGCCCGCCCCTCACCCCGGCTATAGCTTTCACCGCCAGCAGAAATGGCAGCGTCCATCACCTGCTGGTGCAGCTTTTCTTACGCGACGGGGTTATCCTCGATCAGAATGCGTTGGATGCGACAGGCCAGCCGCTGCTGCAACGTCTGGATACCGGCCTTGCTTATTTGCATACTTTTGGCCTTCCCGCTATTGAGATAAACGCGCAGGAGCCTGTCTGGACACAGAGCAAGGTAACTATTCTCAATGCACCAGCCGGTCAGCCGCTGGCGCACATGCAAACCGCTTTCCCGCTCTCGCTGCTCGGCGATACGGCCTGGCAGGGTAGCATGCTCTGGTACCATGTACAATGGACGGTACCGAAGCAGAGCTATTCCGGCTGGGCAGCGGCCACCGCTCTTACCTTTACCGCGCCCGACCCTGTTGCAGCGTGGGCCTCCATCGACGCCCTCTCGCCCGCTCTGGCCGCCTATCTTTCCGGCCTCGGCGGCAATGTCGACCTCGTTGTCTATGATATCACGCATCAGCGATACTACGCCTACAATGCCGACGCGCAGTTCATCACCGGCAGTTCTATGAAGGTAGCCATTATGCTGACCTTTTTCAACATGATCGAACAGCAGGGGCGCGAGCCATCCGATGAGGAAATGAATCTGTTGCAGACGATGATCGAAAACTCTAACAACGATTCAGCCTCGGCCCTCTACTATGGTGAAATCGGCGGCGCGGGCGGCGTCGCAAGCTATTTGCGGAACATCGGCATTACGGGATTGAACCCCGACCCGGATGCCTGGGGATATAGCGTGATTACTCCGCTGGCAATGGTCAATCTGCTCACCCTGCTTTACGAAGGCAAAATTCTGACGCCCTCTCATCGTAGCCTCGCCTTCTACTGGATGGAGCATATCGAACCAGACCAGCAGGTGGGCGTGGGAGATACTGCCCCGGCTGGCACGACGGCGGCGATGAAAGATGGCTGGCTGCCCGGCCCCGATGGCCTGTGGGCCATGAATTCTTCCGGCATCGTCATGTCAAAGCAGGAGACCTACATCATCTCCGTCTATACACAGGAACAGAACTCGCTCGCCCACGGGCAGGCTATTGCCCGTCATGTGTGCCGCACCGTTGCCTCCCTGCTCATCTAAAGGTCGGGCTGGAAAACTGGTTGACTTTTTCCATAAAAAATGGAATACCCCCCTAATACGGGCGCTGAAACGCTGCTACGGGGTATCCCGTGCTAGTTCTTGATGAACATAAGCGGTGCCTTGAAGATTGATATTCAATCTAATAAGCGAGAAAACAGTATACGTCGGCTGAGGTTCTGATGGGAAGGGTCGCAAAGAAATGCATGTGCCGAAAGAACCGGCAAAAATGCCGTCTACAGGACAGAATAATCCAGGTCAAAGCGAGAGCAGATTTCGCCTTCTTTTCGAGAAGCATGCTGATATCATCGCCTTGATGAATGCTCAGGGGCAAATTACCTGGGTGAATGCCTCGCTGACCCGTCTCACCGGGCATCTGCCAGAAGCATGGACTGGCTCTTCCATCCTCGCGCTGATCCATTCTGACGAGCAATCGCTGTTGCGCCAGTTGATAGCAGAGGTGCGGCAAGAGCCGGGGGCGACCCGCTGTACCGAGTGCCGGGTACGCTGTAAGAATAACGACTGTCGCTGGTTTGAAATCACCCTGACAAATCTCTTGCAAGAGCCAGCCCTGAGCGCCATTGTCGCACACTGTCATGATATTACCGCGCGCAAACAGGCAGAGCAAGCCCGTGAGCAACTGTTGCAGGAGCGCCTCGCCTTGCTGGAAACGGTTGACGAATTTATCAACATCGCCGGTCACGAATTGAAAACTCCTGTCACCAGCCTCAAAGGCTTCACGCAACTGCTTTACCGTCGTTCTAAACGGAAAGGGGATGAAGAGGCTTTACGCTTCCTGGGCCGCATGGAAGGTCAGTTGAACAGGCTCACCAGTTTAATCAATGACCTGCTCGATCTTTCCAGAATACAGAGCGGGAAGCTGGAATATCGGATTGAGCCGTTCGATCTCGCTCTGCTGGCACGGGAAGTTATCACAACGCTGCAGGCCACTACCCCCACCCATACCTTGCTGCTGGAGAACGCGGCCCATGTCTCTGCCTCTGCTGATCGCGAGCGTATCAGGCAGGTATTTACTATTCTGCTTACCAACGCAATCAAGTATTCGCCGGAGGCGAGCAACATAATTGTGCGTGTAGAAGTAGCAGAGAACGCAAGTGAGGTGATAGTCACTGTCCAGGATGTGGGCGTCGGCATCGAGCAAGCCTATCATCAGAAAATCTTCGATCGTTTTTACCAGGTAAGCAATAATGCTATTCTGCCCTCCGGCCTGGGCATCGGCCTCTACCTTGCTCGTGAGATCGTGAGGTATCATCACGGGCGTATCTGGGTCGAAAGCGGCAAGGGAACAGGTTCCACCTTCCGTTTCACTCTCCCTCTCAATGATCTCAATTGAGTGTTCTTCCGTAATGTTAAAGAATCGTGTACAATGTTCCTAACGCATTGTGCATCCAGACGAATGGGATCAATTGAGATGCCTCGGAGGGAGGAGAAGAGATGAGCGCACATCAGAACGACATGGAAAAAACCTGGGGCATGGCAGCCACGCATGCCGAGCATCGCTTGCTGGATTCCATCCTCTATATGAGAAACGGGCAAAGATGTTCAGGCACCATCCTCTGGGTGTGCGCCCCGGCGGCCTGCGCCAATCAACCGCAGCCGGTCCGCTACGTTGTTCGCCCGGATGACGGGACAGAGGAACTGGAACTGGTTTCCTCCTGCAACATCCTGGTAGACGAAGCCTGCAAACAGGAGCCACAACCCGCTTCCCCCTCCTCCGCGTTAGAGCAGGCCCTGATCGCCATGCTTGCCACCCTCTCCATCCCCATCACCATCCGTATCGAGACCGATGACGACGGCCAGCCCTACTACGTCTGGGTCATCGGCGAGTCCACCCCTCAACAACCCTGGGGCCTCTACGTCGGCACCGACCGCAACCTCACCGCCGCCCTCAAACTCTCCCTGGAGAGACTTATCAAGCACCTGCAGGAGTAGGCTGCTCATCGTGCATTACTGAGGGCAGGTCCGATTCAACGATTCGACCGGCATCCATGCGCACATGATACTGGAAGGCTTCACGGTCAAAGGCATGGTAGTGTGAAATCAAAATCACCTGATTGAATTGCTGTGCAATGGTGCCTGTTGTGAGCAATTCGACCAGGGCCTGAGCGCGCCGGGCATCGAAGGCGCTGAGCGGCTCATCAAGGAAAATGAAGCTCGGTGCAACTCCCAGTTCCTGCGGCAGTGTGGCAAGCGCAAAAGCGAGACGCAGGGCGAGAGAGCATTGATCGCGGGTACCGCCGGAGAAAAGATTTTTGGCAACATAGCGTTTTGCTCCGGCGTCCCAGACCCGGATGCGGTAATCCAGTTCCCCTGGCTCACCATTGCTCTCCCCTGGCGTCAAGCGCACATCCCGATACCGTCCGCCTGTGAGTTGCTGCAAAAGTGTTTGCATGTTCTGTTCCGTGACCGGAAGAACGCGGCGCGCAATACGATCATGGGTTTCCTGAATGAGCCGCGTCGCCACCTCGCAAATTTTCCGTTCCTCAATCAGTTCTTCTACCCTCTGCTGACATTCCTCAACGCTGAGCGGTGTGCCAGAATGGTACAATTCTGTTGCCAGTTGCTCCTCCTGCTGGCGTGCAGCGTAGAGTTGCTTGCTGACGCGCTCCAACTCCTCTTTCACCTGATTCTCTTCATCAATCGAGACTTCCCCGGTCAGGGGCCAGCATGCGACAATGCTACCAGGACTGTATTCTCCAGGGCGAGCAATGTGGCGCGCTACCAGAAGGGCATCAATAAACTGCTTGCATTGCCGGATACTGCTCCCGGCGCTGTCTTTTTCGTTTCTCAGCCTTCCCTGTTGATCCAGAATCTCATCCAGCATCTTTCTGGTTCCCGGCTCATCCAGCGCAGTAATGGCCGCTTGCAGCGCCAGCTTAAGCCTGTCCAGGGTCGTTTCTAATGCAGTTGCCTGGGAAAGAGAGGTGTCGCCATCGATGGAAATGGCAGGGGCGGCAGGCAATCCCGATACAGAAAGTCGATTTGCGTCCTCCAGAAGCTTGCCCACCTCCTTTGATATCTCAGCCAGTGCAGCAGTGAAGGCTACCTGGTATTGCTTCCATTCCTCCAGTTTCGCGGGGCGGTTGGCAAGTTGCTGTTTGTATGCTCGCACTTTCTCCTCTGCGCGCCCCAACTCTGGTTCGACTTCTCTATCGGTGCGCAGGCGCAGTTTCTGCAAGAGCGGCAGTAGTAGATTTACCTGCTGCTTGTATGCTATCTGAGTCTCGTTCCGGATGGCCTGTGCCTGAGAGAGCTTGCTTGCGGGATCTGCAGCCCTCTGTGCGTCGACGGTCTGTCGTGCAGCTTGCAAGGTTCGCTCTATCCTGTCTCTATCTGCCTCTGCCTCCTGTATCAGCGTGGCCGCTCTTTGCGCCTGTTGTGTCCGGGCTTCTTCAATCGTTTGCAACTCTTTTACACATAGCGCATATCTACTTTGAAGCGCATTGCTATCCGTTGGCCAGCTGATATCTCCCGGCAATGCCTCTCTAGCCTGTTGCCCGGCTGTTGCCACAAGCCTCTCTTGCTCTGCTGCCTGCTCTTTCAGCGCGGATAATTGCTGATGTACGTTCCCGCCCTCTCGGCTACGATGCAAAAAAGCCTGGCGTTCTGCGAGCGTATTGCTGGCTTGCCTCAATTGCTCGGCTAAACGGGCGTGGTTGGTTCTTGCCTGCACGGCGGCGTCCTGTAGAGCATGATAGCCCTGCGAGCCACTTAATTCTCTCTGGAGTTTCTCCTGCAAGGCGTGCGCTCCGTCGAGGCTGTGCGGTACCGCAATACCATTGAGCTGGAGTTGCTGTTCGTACTGCGCTATCGCGGCCGGGTCTCCACCCATCTGGATGGCCGCAAGACGCTGCATCTCCAATCGTTCTCTGTCTGTACGATATTGAGTCAGTTGCCGGGCGATCTGTTGTTGAATTGTGTTTCTGAGGCGGAAAAACCGTATCCAGCTTATGATGCTCCCGATGGCGAGAAGGACACATACAATGAATGCGGGATGCCAGACTGCTCCTCCTGCCAGTGCGAGCAGCGCCAGAACGGTCAAGATCACAGCAATCACCAGCGGGAAGCGTGTTTTCTGGCGAGCGGCTGCGCTCGCTTCCTCGGCTTCATGCTGGCGCGTAACCAGTTCGTTGTAGCGAGCTGTATAGTCAGAGATGGAGTGTTCCACTTCTTTTAATCTGATCCAGTTATTGAGGGCCTCATATCCTGCCGCCAGGCGCACAGCGTCCTCCGCAATGCGCATCTGCTGCTCGGCGCGCGCTACCTCAGTTGCCAGTCCGTGAACTGCATTCTCTCGCTGCTGAATCTCTACCTCAAGGCTGGCAATCTCCTGCGCTTTTGCCTCCATTGCGCTGATATTTTGCAAGGTAGCTTGCCATCGGGCATTCGCCGTTTCCCATTGCCTGACCATGCCCAGTGCCGTCGATAGCTGTGTTCTTCTCGCCTCCAGTGTGGCGAACTGCTGCACAAGCCGTTGCCGCTCCTCTTCAGCCTCTCTCTGGCGTTGGGTCAGGCGGGCTTGAGCATGGGCAAATTCTTCTGCTATACGCTGCTGTTCAGCCTCGGCCTGTGTAAGGGCATCGAGCATGCGTTGAGCCTCGCGCGTGTCCTCTTCCGCAACCTGTACCCGATTTCTCGCCTGGGCAGCCAGTGCGACAGCTTCTGCCGCTTTCTTCACCTCGCTCAGATATGCCTCCGCATCGGGAAGCTCCACCTGCTCGAGATGTGTTAAGCCCTCAAGTTCCCTCTCTACATGCAGGAGTGCATCGTGGATACGATAGGCTGTAGAGAGTTTCTGGCTGATTTGTTCCCTCTGGCTAAATTGTTCTTTCAGGACCTCACATCGATGCAGTCGATTACGTGCAGTCTGGATACGAAGCTGGCCCACATGAAGCTCTTCCTCGATTGCTCTTTGCTGTGCCTCCAGTTCGGTCAGTCGCTTTATCTGAATGGCAACTTTCACCGCGTCCAGACGCTCTTGCAGGCTGCTTTCTCGGTCGCTTGCCTCGCGTATCTCGGCCTGCACATGTGCCAGCCGCAAACGTTTCTCCGCTGTTGCCAGTTCCTGTGCCTGTTCGCGTCCATACTTAAACTGCTCTTTGAGTCTGATGAGCCGTTCCAGCCCCAGCAGCTTTTGAATAGCCTGCTCCCTCTGGGCCAGTGTAAGCATTTCAATACGCCCCAGCTCTTTTTGCTCCACGAAACAGGAATTGCGCAGGCTCTCTCCATCGAGATTACCCAGTTCCTTGAGGATGCGTTCGTCGACAGCCCTCACGCGCGTGATTTGTTCTGGCTGCGCACCGGGCTGCTGAATAGTGAGTATGGCTTGCTGCGCTCTGCCGCGCTCGAAAATACGAGCGATTTTCAGTTCCTGCCGGTCTATCTGAAAGAGCAGTTCGACGGTTGCTCGCGGTTGGCCGTGCTGAATGACTTCTTCCTGCCTTGCCTGCCTTTCTTCGCCCACTAGCGGCCTGCCATAGAGGGCCACAAAGACGGCCTCAAAAAGGGTCGATTTTCCCGCTTCGTTATAGCCTTCAATCAGTACACTACCGCGATCGGGGAATATCAGGTCGACCGCGTGCAATCCTTTGAACGTTGTGGCCTGCAAGCGTTTGAGGGTAATCATGCCCCGACCTCCTTGCCAGAAAGTTCATCGTACCGCTCCAGCACTCGTTGGCGAGTTTTCGCCAGGATAGCCCGCGTATCCGGCGCTTCGCTTTGCTCCATCCATTCATGGATGATGGTCTCCATCATCTCACGGGGAGCGACGCGCTCACCTCGCGCAATTACCTCATTAGCATACTCGCTTTGTAAAAGAAGGCGGCTCTCATCCAGTTCAAAAGAGAATGTATGTTCCTGACCATAGAGCCAGATGCCACGTAAATCAAGCTGGTGATAGTGTTCGCGCGTGATAGGACCTTCCAGCACCAGTTTCACCATCGTCTCTTCTGTGCAGAAAGGCTCCAGTTTCTGGATAATGCGCTCCGTTGGAGAGAAGTTATCGGCAGGGGTCGCCTCGCCTCCCGATGCGTCTTTTGCCCCATTGGGGGCAGGCTGTGACGGGGGCCAGAGTTCGCTGGTGCGAATGGTGATAACGTGCCGGGGCTGCGGTTTGATGGGAATGTGTTCCGAGCGCAGCAAACCCTGGCGTGTGAGTTCGAGATAGACAAAGCCGGTTCGATCTTCGCTCTGCCCATATTCCATCCGCTCGGTTGCGCCACAGACCACGACTGCCTTATTGCCTACATTGAAGTGATCGTAGGCATGCACATGCCCGGAGAGAACAACCTGGAAGCCATCAAATCTGTCTAAACTGCTGCGGCGCACAAACACCTCCTTCTCACCGGGAAAGGCATGGCCCTCGAGCGCAGCATGGAGTACCAGCAGACCCAGATCGGCCAGTGAAAGCACACCTTCAGAATCGTGCAACTGCACATGGTCGAGCGGGTCAGCTCCCGGCAGAACCCCTGGATGGTAGCTCAACCCGGCTACGGCGATGCGCAACCCGGCTACTTCTACCAGCACCGGCTCTAGCTGATCAGAGGAGGTGAAATAGTGCATGCCGCCAAGCTGGTGATAGATGCTCTGGGGAGCAGCGCCGCCCTGCTCGGTCTTCTGCCGTGGTGTATCGTGATTACCGCTCACCCCAAACGTCTGGATGCCTGCTGCCTGCAATCGTTTGAGCTGCGCTGCCACAAATTCGCGTTCCAGATTGCGCGGATCAACCATATCGAAAAGATCACCGGCCTGGATGAAGAGATGTGCCTGGCGTTCGATCGCTGTCTCTATCGTTTGCCTGAATGCCGCCCTTAAGCGTCTTCTGCGCCCGGACAGTTTTACAGGAGAAAGTCGCGGGCTATATGCTGAAAGGTGATTATCCGCCGTTAATATGACCCGTACTATTCCCTCATCCCCTCTCGAAATATACCTTCCGCTTGCTGAAAGAGGGGTGGAGAGATGTTGCCCTTGATCCACCTGCGTACCCTCCTGATATCTCTTCTATCTGCATGCAAACCAGGTTCTTGAAGAAATGAGCCTACCATTCCTCCTGCTGGCGTGGAACAGTTGGCTGGTGACGAATTTTTGCCGCGATACGAGAGCTGATGACATCCTGCCGCGCATGCCTCAGGGCCTCCACAATATCTACATCACTGCCTCCTTCTGCCGAGGTACGCCCGGCAATACGCGCCATGACAGGGATGCGCGTCAACTGCCCCAGCACAATGGCCTCACCTTTGTTCAAACCGGGTAAATCATCCAGCAATTCTGCTGAGATCGCCTCAGATGCCTTTTGTACCGCTCGCTGATCATCGGGATTAGTCAGTTGCATCACAATCTGGCTGCCGCATTGAGAGAGCGTATCCTGGCTGATTTTACTCGGTCGCTGTGTAATCAGAGTGAGGAAGACACGGAATTTACGACCTTCGGCGGCAATCGTGTTAATGATGCGGCTGGCGCGGGTGTGTCCATTAGCCGGAATCAGGTTATGGGCCTCCTCAAGAACGATAAAAACGGGATGGGGGAGCTGGCCCGTCAGCGCCCGCTTCCAGATATCTCGCAACAGCCGCTCGGCGGCATACGCGGCCACCACTTTATCGGCCCCCGCCAGATCAAACACGGTGAGTCGCTGCGGGTGCAGCAGTTCCTCGACGCTAATATCCCGGTAGTCCCAGATGGGAAAGTGGCGCAGGTCTTCGATATACTGCGCCGCCTTGCGTGCCGCCCGGCGATCCTCGCTGCTCAGCTCATCCGCCTGCGCACCGTTTTGCCCCGGCTGTTCTCCTGCGCCATTGCTCCCGCTCGCCAGTTCCTTCAGCGCCGCAATCAACTCTACAGGCTTGAAATCCGTCCCTGCATGTTGCAGCCGCTCGCAGGCAAGCTCAACCGCCCTGCGCTGATTCGAAGCCCTTTCTGAGATACCGGCCAGATCGGCAATCTCATCGTGACTGAGGTCGGCAAAGCGCACGGTAAACTTGCGCACGTCGCCGATCAGTTCATCCGCGAAACGCCTGCCCTGAATACCTGGAATGCGATAGACCAGAACATCATCTGCGAAGCTGGTTTTCTCTGCGCTGTGGTAGGGGCGTTCTTCCTGGTCGGCCTGCTTGCGAATCTGCACATAGTCGGAGTTGGGATCGAAGACAAGAATGGTCGCGCCCAGTTGCAGCAGGCTCTCGAAGAACTTGCCTGCCAGATAGGATTTGCCCGCTCCCGTCTGGGCAATAATGGCCAGGTGGCGGCGCAGGCCATTTGGATCCAGCAAAACGGGAACATGCTGGCGATTGATGAGCGTCCCGATCTCCACGCCTGCTGCCACATCCATACTGAAAAATTGTCGTAAGAAGTCATCTGAAGCAATGTAAACGGTACTGCCTGGCATAGCGGCACACCTGGGAGCGCGCACGACTCCATGAGCCAGGTAGCCGATTACCCGTGCGCGTCCGTACATTTTTGGTTGCGGCGCATACGACCCGCGCAGAATTGCCGTTGTTTCATCGTAGGTCAGGTTGTCGGAGAGGATGGCTGAGCCGATACCAACCTCCACAACCTGCGCAAGGATGTCTACATGGCTCTGTCCTTCCTGAGCGGAAAGGTCGCCGCCTCCCTTTTCCTCTACGCCTGGAACTACCAGATATTCTAAGCGTGGGGGCAGCAATTCCCGGCTGCTGACAAAAGTAAATTCCAGCGGGCTGGTTTCTCCTACAATAAATCCCGCCTCGCGCCCGCAAACAGCCTTCATCTCTTGCATCCTTTTCTCCCATTCCTGACAAAGAAATACAATCCTTCACCTTCTCACTTAACCCAGAAAACGCCTGGTTGATCGATCATAGCGAATGGGAACACCAAGCTGGCTGCGCAGTACTGAAAGATAGACATGATCGACCATCTCGGTGTGCAGGCGAACCTCTTGATCGACGACATACAGGGCCGCGTTATAGACCGACATCCCGCCATACTCATCTAGCAGATGCTGCACAAGCGGCAGGGCTGCGGTATAGGGGACGAGCATCTGTTTGAAGCCAAGCAGGCGGAGATCTGCGTGTCCAAAAGTGTTTGCCAGCGCATCTATACGCAAAACATCATCGCCGGGGGCCAGGCGCACATAAAAGGTTCCAATAGCCGGGGCTTTGAGGAGCCGTGCCTGCACCGGCTGTTTGCCGGTGAGTTGCTGAGGATCAGGCGGGGGCTGTCTTGCCAGCAGGTCCAGTTTTTCCCCCGCTCTCATACTCAGTTCAATAAAAGAGGATGATCCGAGTAACACAGCATCGCTCAGGCCGGGGCCTTCTGTCCAGCGATGCAGGAGTTCGCCATCCGTCGGTAAGCCGTTCGTTACCAGATGTCGTCGACGCGGCATTACATGGTTTGAAGCATCACCACCCTGTGCCTCTGTCTCTTCCTCAGCATCTGCACCTGCTGGCTTGCGGGCGCTTGTTTGTGGCAGGGGAGAAGCCCTGTATGTATCCAGCAGGGCGCGCCCGAAAACGGTTGAGCGGGCGCTTTTTGAAACCCCCAGCAAGAGAACATCGTGTTGCTGGCAAAGCTCGAAGAGGTCAAGGTACTGTTCAAGTACCTTGAGAGGCAGATCTTCATAGCCGCCGATAGCGAGGTTGTAGAGGAGATAGGGGAGATCAGCATAGAGGGAGCCATCGAGCAGCAGCAAATTTCCCTTCCCACTCTCGACGAATTCACGCGCCAGTTGCAATTCCAGTGAGCGCATCAATAGTGACGCCAGTCGATCAATCGCCGGGCGTTCAGTTTCCCCTCGTATCAGGTGTGTATCAACCGCCGATGAGCGATACCCACCCGGCCCGATCAGCAATGCCTGGGTAATAATCCAGTCAGCGCCGCTGTTCAAGGCGCGAGTGGCGCGCGAACCGTCGACCGCGCCGACCAGGGAAGTTCTTTGCGGCCTCTCCATCGTTCCCGGCTCGAATGCATGCCAGTGTTTTTGCATCCCGGTCGACAGGAGCAATTCTTCCTCACCTTCCGCCTTGCGCGACAGGTTGGAGAGAAATGCGTGCCGCTGCTCTTCAATACGCCGTGCCATAAGATCAATAAAGGACGCCATTCTTGCCCCCTCTCAACACAATGCCACAGAAAAATGGAGACATTCTGCTAGAACGACATAAAGAGACGAATCCCCCGTAATATTTACAGCATATATCTTGCTGCAAATTAGCATAACACAGCAATCAAGAGAGAGCAAGTCTTTTGCCTGTTTTTTGTTTTCTTAACCATACAAAAAATCTGCTTTCCACACAATCTTCCTTCCCATACGTGTTACAAAGAGAACACGGACTACCCATTTAGCCGTATAATAGCAGCAGCAAACATTGCTGCTATTTCTGTGATGTTACGGGAAGCGCGAGCTTTTGAATAGCAATTCCCGTGCTTGCCGGGGAGACGTGACGTACATGGAAACAGAAATGGAAGAGAAAGGAAGATTGTATGGAACTTGGAATGATTGGTCTGGGGCGCATGGGCGCGAATATGTCTCTGCGGCTCCAGCGAGCAGGACACAAAGTGATTGGCTATGCTCGTCATGCGACGACAGTGCAGAAGAATCTGGCCGATGGCTCGATCAGCGAGGGCGCGACTTCGCTGGAAGATCTGGTGAAAAAGCTGCCCCGGCCCCGTATTCTCTGGATGATGGTACCTGCCGCCTCGGTTGATGCCACGCTGGCCCAGCTTCTGCCCCTGATCGATAAGGGAGATATCGTCATCGATGGCGGCAATTCCTACTATATCGATGATATCCGCCGCGCCACCGAGTTGGAGCCGAAGGGCATTCACTATCTCGATGTCGGTACCAGCGGCGGCGTCTGGGGACTTGAACGCGGCTACTGCCTGATGATTGGCGGGGAAGAGGAGACGGTGAAGTATCTCGACCCGATATTTGCCGCCCTGGCCCCCGGCGAAGAGGGCGCGCCCCCTACTCCTGGTCGAGACAAGGTACCCGGCACAGCCCAGTACGGCTACCTGCGCTGTGGCCCGCATGGCGCCGGCCACTTCGTGAAGATGGTTCACAACGGCATCGAGTACGGCATCATGGCCTCCTACGCCGAAGGGCTGAACATCTTGCACCACGCCGATGTCGGCCTGAACCAGCAGCTCATCAATGCCGAGACGGCCCCGTTGCGCAACCCGGAGTATTACCAGTACCGCCTCAATATCCCTGATATCGCCGAACTCTGGCGACGTGGTAGCGTCATCGCCTCCTGGCTGCTCGACCTCACCGCCCAGGCCCTGCTGGAAAACCCTGACCTCTCGAAATTCCAGGGCCGCGTCTCCGACTCCGGCGAGGGCCGCTGGACTATCGCCGCCGCTATCGACGAATCTGTCCCCGCCCCCGTCCTCAGCTCGGCCCTCTACGAACGCTTCAGTTCGCGCGGCGAGGCCGAATACGCCGACAAGCTCCTCTCCGCCATGCGCTACGCCTTCGGCGGCCATCTCGAACAGACGGAGCAGGGATAAGATTTTTCCAGGCGAGAACGAAAGGATGTAAACTCGTCCAGGCCATCTCCTGATGGGCCTGGACGGCGGTCTGTGCAAATTTTTTGCTATGAGGTATGATAGAGAAAGTTATGTAAGCTGATTTCCCGCTGGCAGCTTTTTCTGGATGTGTAGATGCAGATATGTAGACTGGCATAAAATCATCTCCTGAGCAAAAGGAGACGAGATATGCTCCATTCTCTCTTTGCCCACTACCCGATGTTAGTCGATATTCGGGATGCCATTATCGCTGGATCCACCGGCAGAATGGCGATGATCCTGCTTATCTATCTGGGGCCGTACCTGCGCTTACCGCGAATAGATGCTGTGGGTATGATCGGCTCTTTAGCGGCCCGCAACAAAGAGTCGGCTGTCACGCTGGGCGGCGCTATCCACTTTTCGATGGGGGTTCTCTTCGCCATCATCTATGCCTTCTTATGGGGCCTGGGCATAGGCAGTCCGACATGGTACTGGGGCATCATTTTTGGTATTGTTCATGGCCTCTTCATTTCTCTCCTGCTGCTCGCGGCGATAAGAATGTTCCCCCAGCTCCCCGAACATCTCAACCCTGGCCCGGTCATCCTCGCCATCATCCTCAACCACATTGTCTATGGATTGGTGGTGGCTGTAGTGTATGCATCGTGAGAAGTAATACAATCAATACGCCTCAAAGAGCCAGTAATTTCTGAGATATGCCAGCTTGCTATTGGAACATGCATCTTTATCGAAGATTATCTATATTTGTTGTTTAGACTAATTTCTTGTGAAGCAAGGTGGGAAGCCGCACGAGCCGTTTTTGGTGAGAATCGTGTGAACCCAGTCTACAAGCCGCTTGACGCGAAATTAGTCTAAACGCCAACTATATAGAACTGATTACAATAAAAGCAGGATACTCCTGATCCTTCTACTCAAGAATATAAGTACTATAGTACCAGAGTAATACTTGACAATACAGAAGAGCTACATTATGCTATTATCCACCAATGTGGAAGCTCTACAATGTTTCCTTCTGCTGGTAAAGGGGTACGAAGCGTCCTGTTCTCACTATGAGAACTTATTTCAGCATATTTTGAACAAAGGAGAAACTCAACGTGATACCCGGTGGCGAATTAGCGGCGCGCCCTCTGCATTTCTTCTGGTTGGCCGATTGCTCTGGCTCAATGGCAGGAGAGAAGATCCAATCCTTAAATCATGCTATTAGAGATGCCATTGAAGCAATGCGTAAGGTTGCGGATAACAACGTTCATGCAAAAGTATTTGTCCGTGCTATTAAATTTTCTTGTGGGGCTACATGGCATGTGGCCCAACCGACGCCTCTTGAGAACTTTCAATGGAAAGACCTGACGGCTGGCGGTGTAACGGATATGGGTCGAGCTTTGATCATGCTAGCAGAGCAGTTGAAGGTTCCACCGATGGAGCAGCGTGGTCTGCCTCCAGTGGTAGTGCTGGTCAGTGATGGCCATCCCTCGGATGATATCAAAAAAGGCCTTGCTGCTGTTATGGCCGAGCCATGGGGGAAGAAGGCTGTACGTATCGCTATTGGCATTGGTAAAGATGCGGATGACAACATGCTGGAGAAGTTCGTTGCCAATCTAGAGATCCCTGTTTTGCATGCCCATAATTCTGCTGAGCTAACGCACTATATCAAATGGGCTTCGACAATGGCCTTGCAGGCGTCGTCCTCTCCCGCGATACGCGATGACGCTACACAAGTCGCATCACCTTTCGCTCCGACGCAGTTGAATATCCCCGCGCCTACTCCTTTGCCTGATGGGCATTCCCAGGATGTATGGTAGAGGCAGTGGCTATGCAGGAAGCACGGAGCAAGGAATGGTATGTCACTGGCAAGTCAGTGAGAGGAACAATACATCGAGGAAATGATCTTCCCAATCAGGATTGCATTGGTTGGGTACAGGAAGAGACCCCTGTGGGCGAGATGATGGCCCTCTCTCTGGCGGATGGTCATGGTGGCGAGAAATACTTTCTGAGTCACCTTGGCGCACGATTTGCCGTCCAGGTGGCGAATGATATCTTATACCAGTTTGCGCAGGCCAGTGCTGGCTTATCCCTTACAGATATTAAGGTTGGTACGGCGCGGCTCCCCTTTCAAATTGTCCGGCAGTGGCGCAAATTGGTTGAGGACGATTGGAACAGTCCTGAATGCCGCAAAGGAGCAGAGAGAAGGCTTGATAATCCTGAGATAGCCCGAGCCGCCGAAACCTCTCCGCTGATCGCTTATGGAACAACACTGCTTTCAGTGTTGGTTACGGAGCGTTTCATCCTCTATCTGCAAATTGGGGATGGAGATATTCTCGCTATTGATGCTCATGGTGAGATAACTGAACCGGTTCCACCTGATGAACGCAATATCGCTAATGAAACGACCTCGTTATCCAATCCTACCGCTATGAGGGATTTTCGGGTGGAGTTCCGGCGCAGAGACAGCAGTGTGCCTGCGCTCATCATGCTGGCGACCGATGGTTACGCCAATTCGTTTCTTACGCGAACGGGTTTTCATAAAGTTGGCTTCGATATCTGGCAGATGATTCGTGCTGACGGGGAAGTCGGCTGGCAAACGGTAGAGAAACATTTGGAAGGCTGGCTCCAGCGTACCACCGAGCTGGGCAGTGGGGATGATATCAGCGTGGGATTGCTCTGCCGCATGAGCGTCTTACAAGAAGAGGGGCCTGAATTATCGCCTGCTGCGACTCAAGACGTAGGAAGTCCGCAAGCACCATTTCAGGAAGATGCCATTTCCCAACAGGGCATACCCGGTACTGCATTGGGTGAAGAGGAATTGGATGAATCAACTGAGAAGGGGTCGGCAGGTAGGGGAAAGTCATGAGCAAAGAGGCACACTTGAAAGATGATAGGGAAGACAAGCTTGTGTGAAGAGGAAAGTACATGATGAAAAATGGGATACTGAAGGTCGGCCAGAAATTGAAAACTGTCTCTGACGTGGACTGTGAGATAGAGGAATTGTTAGGCGATGGTACTCAGGGCGAGGTCTATCGTGTGAGCCTCGCAGGAAAAAAGATGGCCTTGAAATGGTATAAGCCGGAGTTCGCTCGTTCAGAGCAAAAAGAGGCTCTCGCGTCGATCGTCAAACGCGACGCGCCGAACGACAAATTCCTCTGGCCGCTTGATCTGGTGATCCGCCCCGGTGGTTCTAGCTTTGGTTATATTATGCACCTGCGTGAAGACCGCTATCATAGCCTCACAGACCTGATGCGGAGGCGGGTGAAACCTTCTTTTCGTGTTCTGATGACTGCCGCTTTCTATCTTGTGGATAGCTATTTTCAACTACACGCACAGGGGTTGTGCTATCGCGATATCAATTTTGGCAATGTCTTCTTCGACCCGAAAACGGGCGATGTGCTGATCTGTGATAACGATAACGTGGCCGTGAATGGCGATCAGTTGCATTTTATTGATGGTACCCCGCGTTTTATTGCGCCGGAAATTATCCGAGGCCAGGCTGTCCCAAGCACAAAAACCGATCTCTTTTCTCTCTCTGTCCTCCTGTTCTATCTTCTCATGACCCACCATCCTTTGGATGGCAAGAAAGAGGCTGCTATTCAGATTTTCGATCAGGAGGCCCAGAGAAGACTCTATGGCATTGAACCGGTTTTCATCTTTGATCCAAACGATGAGTCAAACAGGCCGGTACCAGGATATCAAGACAACGTGCTGATTTTCTGGCCGCTCTATCCACAGTTCTTGCGCAATCTCTTCACCAGGGCTTTCACTGATGGCTTGAAAGACCCTGAAAATGGCAGGGTGCGCGAGAATGAATGGCGCAATGCTCTGGTACGGTTACGCGATTCCATCTTCTATTGCCCGCACTGCAACGCTGAAAATTTTTATGATGTGGAGTATCTCAAGTATACAGGCGGCAAACCCGCCCCTTGCTGGAAATGCAGGCAGACCCCAGAATTACCATTCCGCATGCGCATTGGTGATACGATCATCATGCTCAACCACGATACACAACTTTTCCCGCATCATATTGATTTCCAGTGCAGGTGGGACTTCTCTCACCCTGTTGCCGAGGTGAGCCGCCATCCCCATAAGTCGGCGCTGTGGGGTCTGAAAAATCTTTCGCAAGAGAAATGGATTCTGACAAAATCCGATGGCTCGATACAGGAAGTGGAAACGGGACGTAACGCGCCGCTGGCAGCAGGGAACAAGATTAACTTTGGTAATGTAGAAGGGGAAATTCGCTATTAAGGCCGAAGGGGAGCTATATATTGAACGACCTGCCGCGCCAGAAGCTCTGTGAAATCGTTATTCACTATGATAAAGCCGTCTGGCAAGACCCGCAACGCTGTAGAGGTCTGCTGAAAGACCTCTGCGAAGACCAGAAATACTGGGGAGATATCGATGGACTGGTTGACGCGCTGACAGAAGGGGTGGTGAATAACCTGCAAACGCAGCAAAGCCCCCTTGCGCTTTTGCTTCCCAGGCTGGTTGCGCGTTTACGTGCCGACAGGCACTTTACCGAAGATTTTGCTCGCTATGTGGTGGAAGCCTGGGCAGAAGCGTTGCGTGGCTATCAACCCGAGCCTCGCCCACGTTTGCCGCAACAACTGACCGTCTCCAGCCAGGGGCGTGGGCAATATCGCAGTATTGCCGAAGCCATCAAAGACGCTTACTCTGGTGATACCATTCTGGTACGTCCGGGACGCTATACTGAGGGCCTCATCCTCGACAAACACCTGCGCATTATCGGCGATGCGCCGCGTCGAGAAGAGATCATCATTGATTGCGGCGACGCGCCATGTATCCAGATGCAGACCGAGAGTGCAGAGATTGATGGGCTAGCATTGCACTGCCGGGCCAATCTTGAGCCCGAGAAATATGGCGCTGTCACTATTGCTCACGGGCAGTTACAGTTGAGTAACTGTGATATCAGCGCCTCCCTGGCTGCTTGCATTACCATCTCAGGCCCCACTGCCAATCCTCTTATCCAGAACTGTAGTATACACGATAGCAAAGAGGGAGGCATTATCGTTATTAATGGCGGTCAGGGGGTGGTAGAGGATTGTGAAATTGTCGGCAATGGCCTGGCGGGAGTTCTCATCAAGCAAGATAGTGCCTTGACGCTACAGGGATGCCATATTCATCACGGACGAGGACCGGGTATTGTGATCGCTGAAAGAGGGAGGGGCGATATACGGGATTGTGATGTGCATGAAAATGGGTACGCAGGTATAGAAATCAGGCAGGATGGCATGCCGACCATCGCAAGGTGTACGCTGCATCACGAAACGGGCTGCGGCATTCTGGCCTGGCAACGCGGGCAAGGGGTTGTCAGTGAGTGCAAGATATTTGCCACCAGCCAGGCCGGTATAGAAATGCGGCGAGGCGGCAATCTGACTGTCCAGCATTGCCAGATTTATGAGAACAAGGGAGCAGGCGTCCTTGTCTGGGATGATGGCAGTGGCACTATTGAGCAATGCGATATCTACAATAATGCTCTGGCTGGCATCGCCATCAAAGAGAGGGGTAATCCGCACATTGAGGAGTGTCGGCTTCACCATGAACAGAGGAGCAGTGTTGTCGTGCAAGTGCATGGGCGAGGCACCATTGAGAAGTGTAGCATCGTTGACAATACTACAGCTGGTATAGAGATCAAAGAGGGTGGTGATCCCATCATTCAGGAGTGTGAGATACGGAATATCCGGGGGAGCGGCATTCTTGTCTGGAATGGCGGTCTGGGACAGGTGGAGCATTGCGATATTTCCGGGTCGCTGGCCGCAGGCATCACTATAAAGCAGCAGAGCAACCCCAGGATTAGCCGTTGCACCATTCACAATAACCGGGGAACGGGTATCACTGTCGAGGAGGCCGGGGCAGGGACGGTAGAGCAATGTGACATCTATGATAATACTTATGCAGGCGTAGAGATCAGGCAGCGTAGCGCGCTCATGATTACCGGTCAATCGAAGCTGCGTGATAATGGCAGGCATGGAGTAGAAGTTTGCGAAGAGAGCCAGCTACAGATAGATGGAAGCGAGTTTTCTGGCAACGCTTCCGCGCAGTTAGCGATCAGAAATGCCTGTGCCATCATTCGCGATGGGTGTAGATTCTCTGCTGGCAAGGGGCCAGGCATAAAAATCTGGGAGCGTGGCAGGGGAGATATTGAGCAATGTGAAATAGCGGATAACATCGGCGCAGGAGTAGAGGTTGAGCAGAATGCCATATTGAACATTCGTGGTAGCATCATCAACAATGTCAGGGGATATGGCGTGAAAATCAGCCAGTATGCACAGGGAACAATAGAACATTGCCATTTTTCTGGTAATAGCTATACGGCGATAGAGGTCAGGCAGCGAGCAACGTTGGCTGTTCGTAAGGCAACGATCTGTGATGGCAAATCCTCAGGTATCGTTGTCTCAGAAGCTGCACATGTTACCGTAGCATTTTGCGACATCTCTCAAAATGCCTTCGCTGGCGTTGAGAGCAAACAGGGGGGCCAACTTCTCGTTCAAAACTGCCAGATCAGCCGCAACAGGCAACAGGGTCTATGGGTCTACCAGCAAGGATGGGCAACAATCGAAGATTGCACTCTCAAAGAAAACGTCGGTGGCCCCTGGCGTATCGAAACTGGTTGCGAGGTAATTTGCAAGAGAAATCAGAGCTAGTCAGACGGGAACATACTGCTGCTCCCGGTATAACCAGATGGTTAAGAATGGAGAGAATATATGCTTGCTCCACCACCTTATTTCCTACCAATACAACATCCTATGAATACGATAGATCATCTTTTAAATGAGTTGAAAAGACAGGGTGCGGTAGAAGGAGCCAAAAGACTGGCACTTATTCGCTCTCAGTACAGGCAATTAACTCCCCACTCCGCCTATCTGTGGCTCAACCCGACCGCAGTGCAGGAGGAAATTGAGGAAGCGAAGATCAACCGGCGCAGGATACAGGCTATCTATGGTCTTCGTAACGTGCTAAGCCTGGCGCCGCTCATATTCACCTGGTCTGCCTTATTCGATGCATCTTCAGGGTATCAGAAAGATCTGGCGGTCTATCCTGCCGATAGTACCATACCTTTCTTACAGCTCTGGCAAAGCGGATTTCATGGTTTCAGCCGCTTCAGCTTTACCCAGGCTGCCGGTTGGGATGTTGCATTATTAATCTTTTATCTCCTCGCTATTCTGGCTGTCCAATGGGTTGAACGGCGTATTCATGTTCACGCTGTCAGGTTCATTGAAAGCGAAACCTGGCAGGAGCCGGTCAACGCGCTCCTGCAAGACATTGAGAAGGCGAACATACCCTATGTTGCCAGTAAGTCTGACATCGACACTGTGGTAGACGCAGTCAATCGCATTGTAACTGAGATGACTACAGCTTTAAGGGCAGCGATAAACGAGGCCACGGACAACGTGAAACAGACGGCAATGCAAATGGTTGGTGCCAACAGGCAGGTGATAGAACAGACCGAGCAATCTATCAAATCGCTCATTGTTGATACACAGCAATCGCTCACGCAAGCAATTACTGCTTCCGAACAGGCTATGAATCAGCATCTCAGTGCATCTACTCAGTCAACTCGCCAGATTGTTACCTCAGCGGAGAAGGCAATTACACAGACGTTGACCCTTTCAAAGCAATCTATCGGCGAGTCGAATCAGAGGGTAGAAACGTTGTTTGAAACGCAGGTGAAGCCACTGATCGAATCCTTTCGGCAAGATGTGGCTGCTCTTCAAAAAGAGATCGGGAACTATCAGAACCGGCTCGCTGCTTTGACCCAGGCTGGCGATATATTGGGAAATGCCGGAGTAAGCCTGGCAGGAACTTCAAAAGTGTTGGCAGAGAACGCGGAGCGATATCTCACAATAGGGCAAGAACTGAAAGTCCAGATAGCCGCTTTAAACAGTACGCAGCAAGATGTGTTATCACAGATTGGCGGCATTGCGAGCGGTATCAGTACAGCTTCGGGGAATATGATCGATGCACGAGCTAATATGGTTGCCGCCATACATGAAGTACAGATGCTCACTCAGCGACTTGAGCGTGGTATGCAGTCAATGATGGATAGCATATCTGCATATACGGCTGTTTCTCAATCTCTCGAAAAGGTTGCATCTCCTCTGGAAGCGGCGTCTGATCGTCTCTATCAAGCATCTGACTTACTTTCCTCAGTACAATCGTTTCATTCTGCAAAAGTCGTGAAAAGGCGATGGTGGCCATTTGGTAAGAGATCTGTAACAACATAAGGGCGCGTGGAGAGTATGAGAAAGAGTTTTTATAGACGCAGAAGTGCCGCCGTCGCCACAGTTGGCTGGCTCTTCGCCGATTTACTACTGGCGCTGGGCATGCTCTTTTTGATCAGCAGCCCACCTCGTCCAAAGTTGCCGCCGGTATTGATTGTGAGGCCAGCAGTTCTGTATCCAACCAGCCCACAATGTAAGGGTGGAGCTAATGAGCCTCAATGTCAGATTACCATCATGGAATCAGCGAATTCTCAGGGCAATACCGATTGGACGGTGAATAGCGATATGAATAACTCTGTCGTCTTCAATCCTGGCAAAGGAGTGTTATCGCCAGGAAAATCTGCCACCGTGACCGTTTCTGCATTCCCCTGTCAAAATGGCTCCTTTACCTTCTCCGGTACCGGGGGGGCTAGTCCAGTGGAAGTGCTATGGAACTGTAATCCACCACCCAATGATCGTATTCTGGAACATCAATACTGTCAGATCAAGTTGAATATTGGGCCTGCTCCCACATTTATCACGGATTCTGTGCATCTTGCGCGAGGCATTGTGGAACCGCAGCTCAACAATGTTCGATTTCTTCAGGGCCGCCAGATTGGCATTGCTATTGCCTATGGAGGTACAATTGGCGGCACTGAGGAGCAGGGAACAGAAGTTGCTAATCAGGTATACAACGTGTTGAAAGTTCTGGCAAATGATCGAGGCGCCCGTACCTATTCAGTTCTCAAGACAACCTCCTGGTATGAGCCGCTGTTTACAGGTCTACAAAATGCTAGCACAGCCATCCTGAATGTATATCTTGTAGTGCGTTCAGATAACCCGAAAGATACCTGCGATGCGCAACACAATCCTGTGTAAGGTATTTATACACTCTATGATGATGGCTTTCACTGCACCTTCCCCCTCGCCGACACCGGCCAGATCGCTGCTATCTTGCCATCTCTGTAAGCGTAGCAGGTATCGTGCAGATTAATGGTGGTGTCGATGTGGCCGGGGATGAACTCGATGCGCTTGCCTATGGAGAGCGCGCCGGGTGGGAGCGCGACGTTTTCTTCCCAGGTCAGGATGCCGTTATTCTCCTCCATCAGCGTGAGATCAACAATCATCGACGGCGTATCCAGCGTATCCAGCGGATCTCCTACCTGTGGCTGATATATGCTCTGCTCCTTATGTTTATTATATAGCAAAGGCTATCCCTGCTCTGCGGCCCCCAGAAATGAGAGTTGGGCGGCAGTTGGCGGGTGCGTGACGAGTGCTTCGACGATGGCAAGCGCCGCCGCCAGGTCGCGCAGGTCGAGCAGTTCGACGGGCGAGTGTGAGTAGCGGCGCGGCAGTTTGATTTCCAGGGTAGCGATGCCGCCAGCCGCGAGATGGGCCGCAGCAGCATCGGTCACGCCTCCGTCGGCGATGGCAAGCTGGTAGGGCGCGCCGACCCGCTCTGCCGCAGCAATAATCGCCTCGCGGGCCGCTCTGGGCATGAGAAAGCCGGTATCGCCCCCGCCGGAAGCCGGAGTGAGCAGCGCGCCTTTGCCGATGCGCGCGGCATAGTGAAACTGGCGCGTATCGGGCGTGCCAGCCGCCGGAAACGTATCAACCACGATAGCAAGATCGGGTTTGAGCCGGGCAAACGCCGCCTTCGCCCCGCGCAGGCCAACTTCCTCCTGCACCGCTACCAGCGCCGTCAGGCGGCATGGCAGCTCACGTCCCTGCAGGCGGCGCAGCAAATGCAACAGCAGCACGCAACTGGCGCGGTTATCGACGCCCTTGCCGGCCACGCGCGTTCCCGCCAGGCTGCGCAGTTCCGACAGCACGACCACCGGGTCGCCCACACGCACCCCCATCGCCTCCACCTCCTGCGCGCTATCCACACCCAGATCGACGTACAGATCAGCTATTGCAACGCCCTGCCCCTGCTCCGAGCGCGGCGTCAGATGCCCGGAACGCGCCCCGATCACCCCATTGTGGCCATTCACCCACACCGCTCGCCCTTCCAGCAGGCGAGGCTGCACACCGCCAAGCGGCGAGATACGCAGAAACCCCTCCGGCTCAATGCTCGCCACCATCACGCCAATCTCATCGGCATGCGCGGAAACCACAACATACGGCGCGCCCACCGACCCCTCTCGCGTCGCCGTGAGATTGCCCATATGATCTACCTGCACCCTATCCACCAGCGGCGCAAATAACCCGCGCAATCGCGCAACCACCGGCTGCTCCGCCCCCGACGGCGCGTGCAGCCCCGTCAACTCCGCCAGATCGACGCGTAATGTCTCTATCTCATCTGGATTATATTGCATAGTTTCCTTCCCAGGTTACAGCATCTCCCGTTTCTATGAGGCACGCCGATCTCGCTCCTGGCGTAAGCGGTCTAATACCCATGTTCGTATCAGGGTAGATTTTTTCATTCCGCGTTCGCGTGCAATCGCTTCAAGTTCGTGGTCTGTTTCTGGTTCAAACCGTACCTGCACATTTGCGGAAAGACCACGAGTTATTACCACTTTCGCCGGTTCTGTTTCTTCCTTAAAATCGGTAAAATCATGGGTGTCCCAGAACTCAGCTTCTTCTTCGTAGCTGTTGAATGCCGGAATAGAACCGTGTGCTTCGGTTGGGTATTTCGGCCCTTTGTAAATCGGTTCACTCATTGCCAGTACCTACCTTCCATGCTATGTAGTCGCGGCGCTCTTTCTTGCTGGCTCGCCGCGCACTGATGGGATAAAACGTGTTTTCTCCTTCAGGTCCAAGAGTTACAGCATAAAGTTTGCCATCTTCTCCCGGGCCAACAATAAGAAATCTTCCTCCATAGGTGATATTTACCTGTATCTGCTCCGCATCTCCATAACATACAGCTTCCACCTGGATACGGGTAAGTTGATGCCGTTCCCAGATGTGTTTCTCGTTAAAATCGTCCCATACCAAGGCCAAAATACGAATTTCTTTCATGTTGTTATTGTACTGATTTTCAGTACAATGTCAAGACAAAACAGTCCTCGACAGGCAAATTCCATGCGAGGAAGGCATAATTTTCCCATACCTTCCTCGCTTCGCTCTCTAAACTGGACAAAGATACTCTTTTCCCTTTACACTATCAGTAAGGTCATAGTTTTTCTTCTCTATGAAATGGAGTCTGGAATGTGAGACAACGATGTGGACATTGATTCCTCGCTTCGTTCTGTCCCGGCGGGCGCAAGGAGGCGCCTCGCTCTACCTGGTAGGAGAGGTGTACGGTGAAGTATGCTTTTGTGATTGACCAGCGCAAGTGCATTGGCTGCCATGCCTGTACGGTGGCGTGCAAGTCGGAGCATGATGTGCCGATCGGCGTGTATCGCACGTGGGTCAAGTATATTGAGAAGGGACAGTTTCCCGACTCGCGGCGCTATTTCCTCGTCAATCGCTGTAACCACTGCGATAACGCCCCCTGCGTGGCTATCTGCCCGACGAAGGCTCTGTATAAGCGCGAGGATGGCATTGTCGATTTCGACTCTTCGCGCTGCATCGGCTGCAAGTCGTGCATGCAGGCCTGCCCCTACGATGCGCTGTATATCGACCCTTACAGCCACACAGCAGCTAAGTGCAACTATTGCGCGCATCGGGTCGAGGTCGGGCTGGAACCGGCCTGCGTGGTTGTCTGCCCGGAACGCGCCATTGTCGCGGGCGACGTGGAGAATCCAGAGAGCGAGATCGGGCGCATTGTGGCCAGCGAACCTGTGCGCGTGCGCAAGCCGGAACAGAAAACCGGCCCCAATGTCTATTACCTGGGAGCCGACGAGGCCGCGCTCGACCCGGAACTGACGGTAGAGGAACTGCCCACTATGTCCATGTGGGCAACGATGCTTAAGCCGCAGCACGAGGACGAAAGCACCATCGACCCCGGAAAAACTCTGCGCTCTGCCAGCGCCGACCCTGGCCCGGCAACGCTCAATCCGCTCGTGCCATATATGCCGCCCGCGAAAATTGAGCGCGGCGAGGCGCGTATCGTCTATGATACGCCGAAAAATAGCGCACCCTGGGGCTGGAAAGTCTCCGTCTATCTTGCCACTAAATCGATTGGCGCGGGCGTAATGGTCGTTGCGGCGCTGGCCCTGGCGATTCTGGGTTTGAATGCCCCGCTCAGTGCCCCGCTGAATGCTCTGTCAGGCATCGGCGCGCCCGTCATCGGCGGCTTCTTCATCGCCCTGACGCTGCTGCTGCTGATTATTGACCTGAAGCGGCCTGATCGTTTCCTCTATTTGCTCACAAAGGCCAACCCGACCTCCTGGCTGGTCTGGGGCGGTGGCATCCTGGGCATCTTTGGCCTGATCGAGGCGGCGTGGTTTGTCATGGGTCTCTTCGCCTTTACCCCTGGTCTGCGCTGGCTGCTCATCCCCGCTCTGGTCTTCGGCTTCGCGGCTGCTGGCTACAGCGCCTTCCTTTTCGGCCAGGCCGAGGGCCGCGACTTCTGGCAAGGCCCGTATATGCTGCCGATTTTGATTGTGCAGGCCGTGTTAGCGGGCGCGGCATCGCTGGGCCTGCTCTCCTGGGCGCTCAACGCAGGCATGAGCCAGCTGCTCACCATAACGCTGCTCGTCGCCCTGTTGTTGCACGTCGCGCTGGTGATGCTGGAAGTTTTTGGGCCGCACAGTAACAGGCACGTGGCGACGGCGGCGAAATTTCTGAGTCGCGGCGGTTTGAAAGACCTTTTCTGGGGGCCATTTTTCACCGTCGGTTCGCTATTTCCTGTAGCCATGCTGGCCGTTGCTCTGTTTATGCCGCCGGGGGCGCAGGCCGCGCTGCTCGGCTTTGCGGGCATACTGGCGCTGGTGGGCCTGTTTGCCTACGAGCATGGTTTTGTTGTCGCCGGTCAGATTGTGCCGCTAAGCTGAAGCGGGTTGAGAAAGTGAGCCGTGTATTATGGTCAATAGACCGTTGCAGGGAGAGATTGCTCCGGGTGGGGAGCAGATGATGGTGCGCGACCTGGCCTCGTGTCCGCCGCCGGAGCAGTGGCAGGATTGGGTAGAGTATGATGCGAAGGCGTGGCCGCGCAAAGTCGAGAAACATTATGAGATTATCCCCACCATCTGCTTCAACTGTGAAGCGGCATGCGGGCTAATGGCGTATGTGGATAAGCAAACGGGGCGCATCCGCCGCTTTGAGGGCAACCCGTACCATCCGGGGAGCCGGGGACGCAATTGCGCAAAAGGCCCGGCCACCATTAACCAGATCGATGACCCGGAACGTATTCTGTATCCGCTGAAACGGGCGGGAAAGCGCGGCGAGGGGAAGTGGGAGCGCGTGACGTGGGACGAGGTACTCGATACTTTTGCCGCAAAGATCCGGCAGGCGCTCGTCGATGGGCGGCGCGACGAGATCATGTATCATGTGGGGCGACCGGGACACGATGGCTACATGGAGCGCGTGCTGGGCGCGTGGGGCGTCGATGGACACAACAGCCATACCAATGTCTGCTCGTCCGCCGCCCGTTTCGGCTATCAGGTCTGGTGCGGAGCCGACCGCCCTTCGCCCGATCATGCCAGCGCGCAGTTCATCTTACTCATCAGTTCGCACCTGGAGACAGGCCATTACTTCAATCCGCAGGCGCAGCGCATCATGGAGGGCAAGATGAAGGGGGCAAAGCTGGCGGTGATGGACCCACGCCTCTCCAATACGGCCAGCATGGCCGATTACTGGCTGCCCACCTGGCCCGGCTCCGAAGCGGCGGTGCTGCTGGCGATGGCCCGCATCATTCTCGCCGAAAAGCTCTACAACGCCGAGTATATGCGACGCTGGACAAACTGGCAGCAATACATGGCGGCGGAACACCCTGATGAGCCTCAGACCTTCGAGCGGTTCATCGAACTGCTGCTCGACCTGTATGCCGAATTTACCCCCGCCTTCGCCGCGCAGGAGAGCGGGTTGAGCGAGGAGCAGATCGTGGAGGTGGCGCGACAGATCGGGCAGGCGGGAACGGCCTTTTCGGCCCACACGTGGCGCGCGGCCTGCGCGGGCAATCTCGGTGGCTGGCAGGTAGCGCGCGCCCTCTGGTTCCTCTCTGTCCTCACCGGCAGCGTTGGCACGCCCGGCGGCACGGCCCCCAATAGCTGGAACAAGTTTGTCCCTGCCCCTTTCCTCAAACCTGCGCCCTCGCAGGTTTGGAACGAACTGCTTTACCCGCCGGAATATCCCCTGGCAAACTATGAGATGAGCATGTTGCTGCCCTACTTCCTGCGTGAGGGCCGGGGCAAGCTCGCCGCCTACTTCACCCGCGTCTACAACCCCGTCTGGACCAATCCCGATGGCACCAGCTGGATTGAGATGCTGATCAACGAGCAGCAAATCGAACTGCACGCCGCTCTGACGCCCGTATGGAGCGAAACGGCATGGTATGCCGATTACGTCCTGCCAATGGGACATGCCAGCGAGCGACACGACCTGATGAGCCAGGAGACGCACGCGGGCCGCTGGATCGGCTTTCGTCAGCCCGTCCTGCGCGTCTACAAAGAGCGGCACGGCGAACCGGTCTCCTACACCTATCAGGCCAATCCCGGCGAGGTGTGGGAAGAGGATGAGTTCTGGATTGAGCTTTCCTGGCGCATCGACCCCGACGGCAGCCTCGGCATTCGCAGATACTTCGAGTCGCCCTATCGCCCCGGTGAGAAGCTGACAATTACGGAATATTATCGCTGGATCTTTGAGAACAGCGTCCCTGGCCTGCCCGAAGCCGCTTCCAAAGAGGGCCTGACGCCCCTGGAATATATGCAGAAGTACGGGGCCTTTGAGATTCCGCCGGAGAAAGCCCCGGTCTTCCAGTTGAACGAGCGCGAGTTGCTGCCGACCGAGCTGGAGGGCGCGCAGGTTGAAGAACAGAGCGGCAAGATCACGCGCAATGGTTCGCCGCTTGGCGTGATGGTGGATGGCAAAGCGTATGAAGGCTTCCCGACGCCCTCGCGCAAACTCGAATTTTACTCGCCGACGCTCAAAGAGTGGGGCTGGCCGGAATACGCGGCACCCGGCTATATCCGCAGCCATGTGCATCGCTCGGCCATCGACCCCGAACAGGGCGAATACCTGCTCATTCCGACATTCCGCCTGCCCACGCTGATTCATACGCGCTCCGGCAACGCTCGCTGGCTGTATGAGATCTCCAATGCCAACCCGGTCTGGGTTCATCCACTCGACGCTGAGCGCATTGGCGTGCAGACCGGCGACCTCTTGCGCGTGACGACAGAAATCGGCTACTATGTGAATAGAGCGTGGGTGACAGATGGCATTCGCCCCGGCATCGTTGCTTGCTCCCATCATCTGGGACGCTGGCGACTCGATACGAGCCAGGGGACTGATCGCTGGTCCTCGGCCCTTGTCGAACTGAGCAGGAGCGAGGACGGCACGTGGCGCATGCGCCAGCGCGAAGGTATCCGGCCCTTCGAGAGCGACGACCCCGATTCGGCGCGCATCTTCTGGCGCGAGGGCGGCGTGCATCAAAACCTGACCTTTGCCGTTCACCCCGACCCGGTCAGCGGCATGCACTGCTGGCATCAGAAGGTGCGGGTGGAACGCGCCCATGCCGGAGACTGCTATGGTGATGTCTGTGTAGATACGCGCAGGGCCTACGAAGTGTACCGTCAGTGGCTGGCGATGACGCGGCCCCAGACGGAGAGAGCCGACGGCCTGCGCCGACCCCTGTGGATGATTCGTCCTTATCGTCCCGCGACAGATGCTTTTAAACGATAGATGTCAGGAGGGGTATATGTACTTCAAGCAACTGGTCAAAGAAGACCTGGGTTGTGCCAGCTACATCGTTGGCTGTACCACCGCCGGTGTGTGCGCGGTCGTTGATCCGCGTGTAGATATGGTGGACGATATTCTGGAGGTGACGGCGAAGAAGGGCCTGCGGGTGACGGCGGTGATCGAGACGCACAATCACGCCGACCATATCTCCGGGCATGGCGAGCTTGCCCGCCGCACGGGCGCGACCATCTATGTTCACGAACTGGCAAACGCCGAATATCCGCATAAAACGCTGCGTGACGGCGACGAATTGCGATTTGGCGTCGTGCGCCTGCGCGTCATCCATACGCCCGGCCATCGCCCGGAGCATATCGCCCTCTCGGTCGCCGATACGAGCCAGAGCGACGACCCCTGGCTGGTGCTGACCGGCGATTCGCTCTTCATCGGCGATGTAGCCCGCCCCGACCTTGCCGTCGCTGGCGAAGAGGGGGCCGACGCGCTCTACGACAGCATCTTTGATCGTCTGCTCAAGCTTGATGACGGCGTGGAGGTCTACCCGGCCCACGTGGCCGGTTCGCTCTGTGGGCGCGGCATGAATCCTAAAACTAGCTCGACCATTGGCTTTGAGCGCAAGCATAACCCTGCTATAGCCCCGCGCCCTCGTGATGCCTTCATTGCCGACATGAACGAGAACCTGCCGCAGCGCCCGCCCAATATGTACAATATCGTCGAGCGCAACCGCGAGGATTACGAACATCAGGCCTCGCCGCTTGAACCATTACCGCTCGATGCCGCCAGTTTCAAACGCGCAATGGATGACGGCGCGGTCGTGATCGATGTGCGCTCGCCTCGTCGATTTGGCGAGGGGCATATCCCCGGCGCCCTGCATGTCTACCTGCATGGCTCCTCGTTCCCTACCCGTGTCGGCTTCGTCGCCGCCCCCGATAGCCGCCTGCTGCTGGTGGCGGAGAACGAGCAGGATGTGCGCGAGGCAAAGACACAACTGGCGGTCGTCGGCTATGACCAGGTGACGGGCTATCTGGCGGGCGGCATGGAGGCATGGCAAGAGGCCGGTTTCCCCGTACAGTCACTGACCCAGCTATCGGTTGAGCAACTTCATACCCTCTTGCACTCTGTCGCCAACGGCCATCTTACCATACTGGACGTGCGCGATCAGAGCGAATGGGACGAGGGCCATATCGCCCTGGCAAAGCATATCCCCTATTACTTCATTGAAGAGCGCGTGCGGGAACTTGACCCTGCGCAGAAGATGGCCGTCCTGTGCGCCAGCGGCCAGCGCAGCACTATCGCCTGTTCGTTATTGCAACGGCACGGCTTCACAGAACTATTAAACGTTGTGGGTGGCATGGATGCATGGGAGAAAGCAGGCTTTGAGGTAATCCCATAGGCGCCGATTGAGCGCGCGCCGCCAGTTCATTGGCCTGTGCGCGCTCAATCGGCGCCTGCGGGATTACGTAACAGTTCGTAATCAGGCTTTTAACCCCCCTGTGAGGGCAGTTCGCCGAGTTTGACGTTGACGGTGAGCTGCTGGTTGCCCCGGTAGACGGTGACGGGGACGGTCTGCCCCGGATTGTAGCTGGAGAGGGCATCACCCAGGGAGGCGGTATCGTTGACGGCTTTGCTGCCAATCTGGACGATGACATCGCCTGCCTGCAAGCCCGCCTGCGCGGCAGGGCCGCCGGATACCAGGTTCACGATGAGCGCGCCGTGATCGACGGCAAGGTTATCCTGCGCAGCCAGCGTCGGGTCAACATCGGCCACCTGCACGCCGAGTTCGGCCCGCCCGGTGTGTTCAACTTTGCCGGTGGCGATGATCTGGCCGGCGATGAAGCTGACGCGGTTCGACGGGATGGCGAAGCCGACGCCGTTGGCCGGCGTGTTGAACTCAGGGTCGATGGCTGCCAGCGTGGGAATGCCGATCACGTTGCCCTGCATATCGACCAGCGCGCCGCCGCTATTGCCCGGATTGATGGGCGCGTCGGTCTGGATGGCGTTGGGGATGATCGCCCCTCCCTGCCCCTCGGTCACCGTGCGGCCCAGCGCGCTGATGATGCCGTTGGTCACCGTCTGCGTGTTGCCCAGCGGGTTGCCAATCGCCAGCACCTCCTGCCCGACGACCAGCTTCGACGAATCGCCCAGCGTGGCAACGGCCAGGTTAGAACGCGGCGGGTTGATCTTGATGACGGCCAGATCGTCCGTCGGATCAGTCCCCGTCAACTGCGCGGGCAGCCTCGTGCCGTCATAGAGAACGACGGTGATGCTTTGCGCGCCGCTCACCACGTGGTTGTTGGTCACGATATAGCCCCGTTTGTCGATGATGACGCCGGAGCCAATGGCCGCCCCGTTTGCCAGCGTCACGTTGACCTGCACGACCGTCGGGCGCACTTTCGCGATGACCGCCTCGCGTACCGCGTCAGCGTTAGTGCCGGTGAGCGTGGGAACGGGCGACGTGGGCGCGTTCCCTGGCTGCAAGGTTGAGGTCGCTGCCGGTGGCGTCACCGTCGCGCTGCTATGCCCGAACTCCCATCCGGCAAACAGGCCCGTGCCAAAAACGACTGCCAGCACCAGCGCCAGCAGGAAAATCGAGAACGTGCGCATGCCGCTGCGCCGCCGACGCGCGGGCGCCGGTGTGGCCGGGATGGCCGGTGGCGTATATGCTGAAAACGTGTTCTGTTGCTGCTGCCCGGCCCCATGCTGATACGGCGTATAGGGCGCGGTGAAGTCATCTTCAGGCTCTCGCTGTTCTGGCTGCTCCGCATTCGCCTGATGTGTCTGGTAGAGCATTGACTGATCGTCATTAATATAGGGATTTGACATAATTCCTGACCTCCATTAAGCTCTCACAGTGTCCTCGCGTAATATCTACTTGATACACGATAATGTTTCTTCGTTTGATCTGCCTGGATTGTATCGCAGCATCATCAGAAAAGCGGCAAGAAAGTGTAAAGAGTTTGTAAGGCAGTGGGCAAGTTTCCCAGGGTCGTTTCGTGACAGGACTTCATACATTTTTTACACATTGCTTGCGCATTCTTGACCTTTTGTTTGTATGCTGTAATATGTATGGATGAAGGGATATACAGAGCCTTTTGCGTATTCTTCAATGTGAAAAAGCGATGAAAATACTGGTGATTGAAGACGAAACAAATATTGCGCAGTTGATCCGCCTGTACCTTGAGCAGGCCGGATATAGCGTGGTGATTGCCAGCGATGGCGTGGCCGGGCTGGAGATGCATGCCCGCGAGCATCCAGACCTGGTAATCCTTGATTTGATGCTGCCCGCGCTGGATGGTATGGAAGTTTGCCGCCGCATTCGCGCCTGGGCCAGCACGCCCATTCTCATGCTGACGGCGCGCCAGAGCGAGGAAGACCGTATCGCGGGTCTGGATCTCGGCGCGGACGATTACCTGGTCAAGCCGTTCAGCCCGCGTGAGGTGGTGAGCCGTGTCAAGGCCATCCTGCGCCGCACGGCCTCTGCCACGCCTCCGGCGGTTAAAGAGGACGAAGCGGCTCCGGGCGAGAACGCGGCGGGCAAGAGCGGCGAAGGCGGAGAGATACTGCGCTTCGACGGACTGCTCGTGAATATTCCGGCGCGCCGCGTCGAAGTCAACGGCAAAAGCGTGTCTCTGACGGCCAAAGAATTTGATTTGCTGGTCACCCTGGCCTCCTCGCCGGAGCGCGTCTTTACCCGCGAAGCCTTGCTCAACAACGTCTGGGGCTATACCTATCTGGGCGATGGTCGCACGGTCGATGTGCATATTGGCACGCTGCGCAAGAAGCTGGAAGCGGTCGAGGGCGCGCCGCATCACATCAAGACGGTCTGGGGCGTGGGTTACAAGTTTGTGCCGACGCCTGAGGAATAGCCATGAAGACGACGATACTTTCGACCAGGCCGACCTTGAGCCTGCGTATCCAACTGCTGCTCAGCTTTCTGGGCGTGGCGCTGGGCGCGATCATCCTGCTGGCCGTCGTCGTCTCGCTGGCGATCCAGAACTACTTTGTGAACTCGCAGCAACAACTGGTCAGCACCAACGCGACCTATCTGGCGCAGCAGTTAGGCATTGCTTATCGCAGCAATAATGGAAGCTGGAACGGTGTCCCATTGCCCCTGTCCGAGCCTGCTATGCTGGTGCTTGAGGATAGTCAGGGCAATTTTTTCACTTCCAGCAGATTTTTACCGGTGAGCGATGATGAAGTCGCAGTTATCAAGTCCGCTTTGCAGCAGGCGTTGCAAGGCCAATCGGTCTATGGTCAGTTGCAGGCGTCAGATACTGCCGGTGTCACGAGTGATGACATCTTCTCAGGCTATTATGCCTGCCTTCCGGTGCGCTACAACGGGCAATCATCGGGTCAGATTGTGGGCGCAGTCTTCTACGCCATGCCGCAGCGTTACCGGGGCTTTTCCCCCTACGATTTTCTCGCCAATGTCAATAAGGCCATTTTTATCGTCGGCATTCTCATCACGCTGGGGGTGATTGCCTTCAGCCTGATTCTGGCGCGCCGCCTGACACGCCCGCTGGAGCGTTTGACAGAGGCGGCGGAGCAGATGGGCCAGGGCAATTATGCGCAGCGCGTCGACCCGCCACAGGGCGAAGACGAACTTGGACGCCTCGCCCTCTCCTTCAATGCCATGGCCGAACGTATCGAGTCCGACGTGAACGAACTGCGCCACCAGGAAGAATTGCGCCGCGACCTCATCGCCAACATCGCCCATGACCTCGCGACCCCCCTCACCGCCATTCAGGGCTTCAGCGAGGCGCTGGCCGATGACGTAATCACGGACGCAGGAGCCCGCCAGGAGACCGCGCAGCTGATTGGCCGCGAAGTGCAGCGCCTGCGCCGCCTCGTGGGCGATATCCAGCAGATGACCTCACTCGAATCGGGCCGCGCCCACCTTGAGCTTGCCCCCCTCGACCTGCGTTCTCTGGTCGATGAGACGCTGGCCGTGATTGAGCCGGAATGCGAGCAGGCGGCCATCACCGTCCGTAATGAGATTCCCCCGGCTGCCCCCGCCGTGCTGGCCGATAGCGACCGTATCACGCAGGTGTTGCTCAACCTGCTCGACAACGCTCGTCGCCATACCCCGGCAGGCGGCACCATCACCGTGAGCGCGCGACCGGTGAGCAAACAGCTTGAGGTCGAGATCAAAGATACCGGCATCGGCATCGACCCCGCCGACCTGCCCTACATCTTCGAGCGTTTCTACCGCGCCGACCGCTCGCGCACCGGCTCAACCGGCGGCTCCGGCCTCGGCCTCTCCATCGTCAAAGCCATCATCAGCGCGCACGGCGGCACGATTCGCGCCGAAAGCGCGCCAGGCGCCGGTACTGCCATCTTCTTTACGTTGCCTCTGGTGGAGACAGTAGAGCATACAAAGCCGATGGTGAAACAGGTCAGCAGCAAACTATAAAAACCATCGTGGGGGTGTCATCTTTCGCTGCACCCAGGAAGACACCCCCACGATAGTTTTTATGGCCTGTCACAGGTTTAGAACGAGCCGAGTCCCAGCCCGCGCAGCACCATCTCGATGGCGATAGCCGCCAGGATGGGAATGAAGATCAGGCGCAGCGTGCGGTTGCTCAGGTGGGGTAGCAAGCGCGCGCCAATGATGGCCCCGCCGAGGACGCCCAGCGCGACGGGGGCGGCGACCAGTGGCGGCACGTCGCCGCGCGCAAAGTAAATACCCGCGCTGGCCGCCGCCGTCACGCCGATCATGAAATTGCTGGTCGTGGTGGAGACTTTCATGGGCAGGCGCATAATCGTGTCCATTGCCAGCACTTTGAAGGTGCCGCTGCCGATGCCGAGTAGCCCGGATATGAGGCCCGCCACGTACATCATGCCGAAGCCGAGGGGGGTGCGCGTGACCTGATAGGAGACAACCTGCTCTAAACGCTGGTCCGGGTAGGTGCTGGCGAGTTTCAACTTATTCGCCAGTGCATCGTTTTGCACGCCCACAGGCAGTTCCTCTCCCAGCTTGAAGATCAGCGGCGCGACGGAGATCAGCAGGATGACGCCGAAGATGACGAACAGGATAGCCGGAGCCAGCAGCCTGGCCAGAAACGCACCGCTGATGGCCCCCGTTGTCGTCGCTATTTCCAGAAACATGCCTGCCCTCATGTTCGTCAGGCGGTCGCGCACATAGGCAGCCGCCGCCCCGCTCGAAGTGGCGATCACGGCTATGATACTCGCGCCGATGGCGTACTGAATCGGCAGGCCAAAGGCCAGGGTCAGCATGGGGACGATCAGCACGCCGCCGCCGAGGCCGACGAGCGAACCCAGCACCCCGGCCAGAATGGCGCCGCCGAAGATGAGAAGAATAATGAGCGCAGAGAGATGCATTATGCCCCTCCTTTGCCCAGAATGAAGCTGGCAATCAGAATTGCCAGCACGAGCAGCGTGATAACAACATACAACCGGTCACGTTCAATGGCGAAGGCTATCACCGAAACGGCAACGCGCAGCACCGGCGTAGCGATCAAAAGCAGCAGACCCAGCGTAATAAACGCCTGCGGATGCAAACCGAGCAGCCCTTCCCACACGGCGCCGGGCGAGTGTGGGAAAGTTTGCAATCGTTGAGGAGTCAGCCCACCCGTTCGGAAGGGCAGCAGCAGGATGCCGAACAGGATAACCGCCGCGCTGGCAAGCACGCCACCCTGAAGAATCCAGCCAATAATCGCAGCCATCATATCCTGTTGAGGCGTGGTAATGCGTTTTTCCTTCTCCACCAGTTCCCGCGTCGGTAATTTCACCGGCTCCTCCTGCACCGCAGCTGCGGCAACATATGTTCTTTCCACAGTCATGTCCATTTCTCCTGTAAAAATTCCTGCTATCTCATCCTTGTCGCTTCTGGAAGTCAGCCCCTACGAACTACGGGGGTTCCCATAGCTTCGCAGGTTAGTAGGGACGCGGCTGCTCCCCCTGGCCCGCCTGCCTGTTCATTGAATGTCAGCATGTGTATCTATGTCTCAATTTGTCTCTACAACAGAGTGTAGCGCAAAATGAAACATAATTCCAATACATAGTTATTATAAAATATATAGCTGGAAGGAATGATATGGCTGGAGTATAAGGAAGATGAATGCGGCGGATGTAGTAAGCAGGCAATTACTTTTCTTTTCGACCGAGCGTAATAGAAGTAGGGGTGGGCATAAATAGAAGGCGTGGAAGCGTTTATATAATAGAGGATGTCTGTCCTGTTATGCCGAGCATGGACTGGAAAGGCTAGCTCCACGTATGTTTCAACAGCTAAAATTGCATAAGCCATCATTGAAGCACATTCTCTATAGCGGCCTCGGTGGAAGTATTGGCATACTGGGAGTCATGTTTACAGTGGCGCTCTATGTAGTGGAGACACTGATTCGCCCCAAGAAACACGTGCCATTTGAGGATTATACCGTCAGTCCCTATGAGCTGGATCTACCCGCCGAATCTGTCGCTTTTCCGCCACAGCAGGGCGATCATATGGTGAGTGGGTGGTATATTCCGGCTGAGGAGGCGACCACCACAATTCTGGTCTGTCCGGGCTACCGCACACCTAAAACTGATGTGCTGGGGCTGTGCGCCAAACTCTGGCATGCCGGTCACAATGTACTGGTCTTTGAATATTACGGACATGGCAAAGTTGTGGGTGCGTCGGTGACGCTGGGCTACCGCGAGATGAACGATTTTCTGGGCGCGGTTGCTTATGCGAAGCAGCGAGCGCCGCAGGCCCGGCTGGGCGCGATGGCCTTCTCAATGGGGGCTTCGGTTGCCATCATGTGTGCGGCCCATTGCGACGACGTTGAAGCATTGATTGCCGATAGCGCCTTTGCCACGCACGCCAGCGCGGTCGATTATAACTTCCGCCGTGTTGCCCACATTCCCTTCGCGCCCTTCATCTGGATGGCCGATTACCTGCTCTGGTGGCGCGCCGGCTACCATTTCCGCCAGGTTGAGCCACTGCGTGAGATTGGTCGCCTTGCCCCTCGCCCGCTACTGCTCATCCAGGGTGGCAAAGACACCATTGTAGACCCGCATGATGCCCTGCTGCTCTATAAAGCGGCGGGTGAACCTAAGGAACTATGGACGCTGCCCACTGCCGACCACTGCGGCTCCTACTTCGTCGACCGCCTCGCCTACACCAGAAAGGTTATCGATTTCTTCGACAAAGCCCTCAAAAAGCCGCACCTGCAACTACTGGACAATGGCGATAAGGGGAAGACAGGTAACGTTTCGGACAATCTGCAAGAAGCAAGTTAGCCTTGATCGGGATAATTGAGAGAGACGATCATCCCATCCTTCGCGGCACGAGTGTTGGGGAAGACGCGGCGGGCGGCACGTTCGGCCACCGCCGGGTCGGTGATCTTCGGGCTGAAGTGCGTCAGGATCAGTTCGTGCGCGTCGGCGGCCTTTGCCAGCCCGGCGGCTTCCGAGGCGAGCATGTGGTAATGGGCCTGCGCCAGCCCCAGGTCTTCCGGGTTGTCATACATGCTCTCACAGATCATCAGGTCGACATCTCTGGCGAACTGGCTGAGGGCCTGCGTCGGGCGCGTATCGGTGATGAAGGCGAGTGAGAGGCCGCGACGCGGCTGGCCAAGCACCTGCGAAGGCGTAATGATGCGCCCGTTGTATGTCACCGTCTCCCCATGTTGCAGCCGCGACCAGAGTTGCACGGGCAGTCCCAGCGCCCGCGCCTGTTCCGGCAGGAAGAGCCGCCCCCGTTCGAGATCAATGCGGTACGCCAGGCAGGGTATGCCGTGAAGAGCCGCCGCCGCCGATCCTTTCAGGCCGCCGGGCAGCGGAAATTGCTCCCCGCCTTTCAGTTCGTGAATACGAATGGGGAAGGGCATTTCGTGGACGATACGATGCAGCCCTTCATACACGTAGCGCGTGCCGGGCGGGCCGTAGATGTCCAGTGCTTCCGTCTTGCCTGCGTTTGCCAGCATAAACAGCACACCGGGCAGCCCTGCCACGTGATCAGCATGCATATGGGTCAGGCAGATAGTCCCCAGTTGTTTGAAGCCCCAGCCCAGCGATTTCCACGGAATCTGCGTCCCCTCACCCGCATCGAAAAGCGTCAGCGTCGAGCCATAGCGCACCAGGGCGCTGGAGAGCCAGCGGCCCGGCAAAGGCATCATGCCCCCACTGCCAAGTAAACAGATATCAATCATAGCTTATCTTTTCGTTTTCTCCTTTTGTTTCATTATAGCAGAAAAAACCGCTCCTGAACACAGGTCTGGCGAGAAGCCATTCTGAGCAGGTACAATACAGTAGACAGGTATACCTGGATGAGAGGTCGGCTATGCCATTACAACTGATTGATCGCTTTCAGCCTCGCCTGCGGCAAAAGTGGCAGGCGGAGATAGACGTGGGCGGGCTGCGCAAGTTGGAGTCGGTGGAGTTACTGGGAACGGAGATGCTCCGGCCCCTGGCCTTGCTGAGCCTGAATATGCTCATCATCGGCGCCGTCTTTTTCGGCGCGTTGAATCTGGCGGCCTATTTCTGGCAACGGCATACACTGCCGTCAGGGTTCAGTTTCGGCGGCGTTTTGCTCTGGCTGCTCAGCAACATTGTCGCCTACGTCGTCATTTTGCCGCTGCACGAGGCGATTCACGGGCTGGTGATTGCCCTGCTGGGCGGCAGGCCTTATTTCGGGGCGAAGCTGCCGCTGGCCCTCTTCTGTGGCGCAAAAAATCAGTTGTTCCGCCGCAACCAGTATATTGTCGTCGCCCTGGCTCCGCTTGTCGTCATTTCGCTGGCCGCTATCGTACTGACGCTGCTTGCTCCCGTTGTGGCATCATATGTCTTCTTCGCCGCCGTCGGTAATGTTTCCGGCGCGGCGGGAGATGTATGGACTTCCGCGCGCGTTCTCCGCCTGCCCCCGAACAGCTTGATCGAGGACACGGCGGACGGCTATCAGGCCTGGGTACTTACTCCACAGCTATCCCTGTAAGAGTGAACAGGCCAGCCGCCAGGGATGGCCTGGAAACAGTCGCCGTCTTTCTCAGGTTGACGTCCCATGCCACAAATGATAGAATAAAGAGGAAATGATATCGTATCTCAATAGCGTCTTATCACGAAAGATGGTTGCGCCATGCCCATAACTCCCGAAGTGATCCTCTCAGCATTTAAGCAGAAGGGGCTGCGCATTACCTGCCAGCGCCGGACGCTGGCGCAACTGCTGGTCGAGACCGCTGGATCGGAGTTCACAGTGGAGCAGTTGTGGGATATGGCGCTGGCCCGAGACCCGAATGTGGGACGCGCGACCGTCTTTCGCGCCGTCGAAATTTTGCAAGAGCTGCACCTGCTTGACCGTATTGATTTCGTGGACGGCTCGCATCGTTTTCGTTTCTGTAATAACGCCGAGCGGCACCACCACCATCTCTCCTGCTCCCGTTGTGGCAAGGTGATCGAGGTAGATACCTGTCTGAGCGCGGAGCAGATCGCCAGAGTGGCCCGTCTGGCCGATTTTGCCATCGAGGGCCACCGCCTGGAATTTTTCGGCCTGTGCAGCGCCTGCCGGGACTAAAAAGATATGCCTGAATTACCGGAAGTTGAGTATACTGCGCGCCAGTTGCGCGAGGCTATCGTGGGGGCAACGATTCGGGACGCGCTGGTCTTCTGGGATCGTACTATCGGCCATCCTGATGTGCCTGAATTTTTAGCCGAGATCGCCGGGAAGCGCATCGAGGGTATTCGCCGACGCGGGAAATTCCTGCTGATCGACCTGAGCGGCGGGCTGTTCCTCTCCATTCATCGCCGCATGACCGGCAATTTGCTGCTGCTGCCCCCTGGTTGGGAGGTCGATACGAGCCTGCGCGAGACCGACCGGGCGGCGTGGGATACGAAAGGGCCGACGTTTCGCGAATTGATGCCTGTTCGCACAGGACAGGCTGGTAACGCGGCGCGGGCCTACACAGAAAGCGAGACGGCGTACTGCCGCGTCTGTTTCAATCTGGAGGATGGGCGACGCCTCTTATTTACCGACCCACGCAAATTCGGGCGCATCGAACTCTGGCCGCGTTCGCAGGAAGCGCAGGCGTTGCAGGGGCTGGGGCCGGAGCCGTTGAGCGAGGAATTTACGGCGCAATGGCTGGCGCAGGCGCTGGCGCGACGCGAAAGCGCCATCAAGCCAGCGTTGCTCTCGCAGGAGATTGTCGCCGGTCTGGGTAATATCTACGCCGACGAGGCGCTCTATGATGCGCGCATCCATCCCCTGCGCCCGGCCAGCTCGCTGACCACAGAAGAGATCGAGCGACTGCGCCGGGGCATTGTGCGCGCCCTGCTCGGCGGCATTGCGCATGGCGGCACATCCTTCAATGATTATCGCGACCTGTGGGGTGAGGCGGGCGAAAACTACAACCACGTGCGCGTCTACCGGCGCCAGGGGCAGCCATGCGAACGCTGCGGCACCCCCATTGAGCGTATGGTGATTGCCGGGCGCAGCGCGCACTACTGCCCGGTCTGCCAGAGCCTCACATCGGCGTAAAAAACGCGCTGCACTGCACCTGACCGGAGTAGCCCGGCACGTTGCTGAAGGTGATGCTGACGGTGGCCGGGACGTTGACCGGCTGGCGGCCCTGCAGAGGCAGCGAGAAGGAGACATAGCCCCCACTATCGCTTGTTGGCTGCGTATCAAACTGCATATCCCCCTCTTGAAAATGCACTACCCCCGTCGCGGTTGCCCCGCCGACCCCTTTACTATTTTTTGTCAATCGCGCGTAGATGGTAATGGTTGAATAGGGGCCGGGCGCGTTATTGGAGGCCCATGACCCGCAGGCGTAGGGCGCTCTCGTGGGAATTGGCGAAAGCTGCGCCTGAAACGATGGCCCGATTGTTACCGTTTTCTGCGGTTGCAGCGCGCTATTCGTCGCCGAGCCACAGGCGGCGAGCAGCGCCAGGCACCCACAGACGAACGCGAGCAAAAAAATACGACGATTCATCTTTTTCCTGTCTCTACCCTTTTCCAGAATAGTCATACATATATCATAACGTATAGCAATCATTCAGAGGTACGTTCTGTTTGAAAAAAGCATCCCGTGAGCAATCTTCCCGGAGGCATACGATGAGCGGGTGCGCCATATCAGCATTTGCATGCATGAGTATACTGTATGGTAGTTGAACGCAATTTCCGAGATATATTTGAAATGTATTGAAATACGACGCTTCTCATCTTGCTCAATGAAGGGAAACTGTGTTAAACTAAGTCTGGTTGGAGATTTTCCCAGATTGCCGAACGTTTTATGCAAAACTTCGTGAGGTGTGTATTGCCGTGAATTTTCATACTGATGATAGATTGGAGCTTTTGAGCCAGTGGTTTGGGGAAGAGGTATTTCAGCAACCGGCTGGACAGAGTGGAGGAGCAGGGAGAGAAGGAGGTGCGGAGGTGCTTTCCGGTGAGTCATTAGAGGGAATTCACCCCGGTGAGGGAGCGGCAAGCGCACAGGCAATTGAAACGAGGCCCGATGCCGGGCGTGAGTTTCGCAAGGGAGTCCCGGAAGTCATTCTGGGCGAAACCAAGGGGACAGAACAGATCATCGCGATGGCGCAGGGACTGCTGGCGGGAACCGGGCGCGCGATCATCAGTCGTGTGCGCCCGGAGGCGCGACCGGCGCTGCGGGAGACGTTTCGCGATTACCATATACGTGAGCGGGAGGCGGCTCGTGCAATGGTCATCTACCGGCCCGACTACGTGCAAAGGCGCACCGGCGGGCAGGTGGGGGTCATCAGCGCAGGCACATCTGATATTCCGGTGGCGGAAGAGGCTGCGCTCATTGCCGGGGAGATGGGCTGTCATGTCACATGTATCTATGATGTGGGTGTTGCAGGTTTGCATCGTTTGATGCATCCCCTGCGTGACCTACTTACATCCGGCGTAGATTCGATCATCGTAGCTGCCGGTATGGATGGGGCATTGCCGTCGGTAGTTGCAGGGCTGGTTCCTGTTCCTGTCATCGGCCTGCCTACATCGATTGGCTATGGAATAGGTGGCAAGGGGCTTGCCGCGTTACTTGCAATGTTACAGACGTGTGCGCCAGGCCTGTCCGTTGTCAACATCGATAATGGCGTTGGCGCGGGCATCACTGCGGCCATGATCGCGAACCGTGTGGCGCAGGCGCGAGGACAGCAAGTGGAGTAGGAAGGCGCGAGATGTTTTTGTGGAGAGCCTGTCTCTCTGTGGGGAACATCTCGCCGAAGTTGTCTGTCTGTGGGTGCAAGTGGTAAGTTTGAGTGAAAGAGAGGCGGATTGTTATGGCAAACAACAAACGTGGACCGGAGCCAGGCTCGCAAAAGGCAAAGCATGGTGGACAGGCGGTACGGGAAAAGTACGGCCCCGAATTCTATTCGCGCATCGGCAAGAAGGGCGGGGAGACCGTGAAAGAGAAGCGCGGCCCGCAATTCTACGCTGAGATCGGGAAAAAGGGCGGGGAGTCGACCAAGCGCCAGCAGGGGTCTGAGTTCTATTCGCGTATTGGCAAAAAGGGTGGAGAGCGGGGGCGCATCTCTGCCGCACCTGAAAAAGAATAATTCCGGCGTAACGCTGTTCGCTTGAAAACGAGGCCGGTGATAGATATTCCACCAGAATATCTATCACCGGCCTTGTTGCCTCTCGCTTCTGCCATGTAGAGCGACAGCGATGCATCTGAGTAGGCCATACTGGCCAGCCGGTTTTAGATACATCGCTGCCGCTCTACATGACAGAAGCAATGTTGTGCAATCTCATGTATTGCGACGTTTGATGAAGGGTGGCACATCAACCGCCTCGCCCTCATAGTCATCGTCGGGCAGGTTGCCTCTGAGGGCTTCCTGGCGGCGGCCCATACCGCGAATGCCGCGCAGATCGTCAAGGCTGCGTTTCTGGCGTTCCGGCGGACCGGAGGGCCGAAACGGCGGCGCAGGCGGCTGTGCCGGGGCCGGTCGGGCCGACGGCCTTGGCGGCGCAGGCGTGGCCGACGCGTCCGCAACCGGTTCATGATAGCTGCTCGCTGGCATGGGCGCGGGCCTCGAAGGAGCGGATGGCATCGCCTGCGGCCCGCTATTGCTTCCCGCAAACTGCTGCGCCTGTCGGACTTGCTCCGGGCGCACAGCCTGCAGGCGCACCGTGTGGTTTTCCTCCATACCGGCAGCGATCAGGGTGACGCGCATAGTGTCATGCAGGGACGGATCGATGACCGCGCCGAAGATGATATCCGCCGTTCCATCGATAGCCTCGCCGATGCGCTCGGCGATCTCGTTGACCTCGAAAAGCGTCATGTCTTCCCCGCCGCTGATGTTGAACAGCACGCGGCTGGCTCCGCGAATAGAGACGTTGAGGAAGCCACCGGCGATAGCCTCTTCGGCGGCTCGCTGCGCCCGGTTGCGCCCGGACCCCTGCCCGATGCTCATGAGCGCCGTGCCTGCCTCAAAGAGGACGCTGCGCACGTCCGCGAAGTCAACGTTCACCATGCCAGGAACATTGATAACTTCAGCAATGCCCTGCACGCCCTGACGCAGCACATCATCGGCCAGTTTGAAGGCCGCGTTCAGGCTGTGTTCGCGACTGGAAAGAGAGAGCAGGCGATCGTTGGGAACGGTAATCAGCGCATCGATCTCCGCGCTCAGTTCGGCCAGCCCTTCTTCCGCGAAACGGCGGCGGCGCGAGCCTTCAAAGGCAAAAGGATAGGTGACGATGCCGATGGTCAGTGCGCCCAGTTTTTTCGCTATCGAGGCGACGACAGGGGCCGCTCCTGTGCCGGTTCCACCACCCATACCGGCGGCGATGAAGACCAGATCGGGTTCGCCGAGGGCGGCGCGAATCTCCGCCGCGCTTTCGGTGGCGGCGCGCTTGCCAATCGCTGCATTTCCTCCTGCACCCAGCCCCCTGGTATAATGCTGACCCAGACAGATGCGCGTTGGCGCCGTCGACAGGCTCAACGCCTGCCCGTCGGTATTCATGGCAATGAAGCGCACGCCGCGCACCCCCGCGCTCATCATACGATTGACCGCGTTGGTACCCGCGCCGCCGACACCCGCTACCACGATATCGACGTGATGCAGCGCCTCTTCCAGCATGCCATAATCCGCCTGAGCGGCCAGGCCGTCATCGCCCGTGTCTCGCTGGCCCCATCCCGGCTGAACACGTTCTTCCTGCCATTTCATCTTCTCCCCTTCCACCTCGTGCCGCAGGACGGCCCACTGATCTTCTTGCGCCCGGCGCACGTCTGGATGTGCCTCTGCCTTGCCAGCCCATTGCTCCGGGGCTTTCTCGCGTTCGTGCCTGGATGCATTATCGTGAAACATCGATTGCATGCGCACCCCCATTCTCTCCTTGTCCCCCCCGAAAGGGTAGACTCTCCTGCAAGAAATCTCCTGTTTCGGGTAGGTGTTCTCTGGAAGGCATTCTCCCTGCATTGTAACAGCAATGTCAAGGGTCGCCTGCCTGTTACGATGAGAGGCCGCTACTGCTTTTAGCCGCCTTTTTCTCCTTCTGCATCTGTTTTTTCTGCTTGTTCGACTTCGGTTTCGGCTTTTGCACGCTCTTCTGCTCTTTATTGGCCATATATCCCTCCTGTCTTTTACAAGATTTGCGCTAACTGCTGATGAGATAACCTCTCAGTATTTCTATTGTATCAAATTTGTCTGTCAGGGGATAGGGTCTATGATCGGAAAATAACAGGAGAGGAGCCAATGCTGGATTCTCCGCCGTTTTTGAAGATACAATACAGAGACATACGTAGCTGTAATCTCTTTGCGATACAGAGGAAAGGCAATAACATGGAAGATTTTCAGGGGAAAGTAGCTGTTGTTACCGGCGCGGCCAGCGGCATCGGGCGTGCGCTGGCGGAGAAGAGCGCGCAGCTGGGCATGAAGGTGGTGCTGGCCGACGTGGAGGCCGGTGCGCTCAAGCAGGCCGGGGAAGAGATGCGCGCGGGCGGCGCGGATGTGCTGGCCGTGCAGACCGATGTCTCAAAGGCCGAAGAGGTGGAGGCGCTGGCGCAGAAAGCGTACGATACCTATGGCGCGGTGCATTTGCTCTTTAACAATGCGGGCGTCGGCGGCGGCACGACCGTCTGGGGCAGCAGTCTGGCCGACTGGCGCTGGATCCTCGGCGTCAATCTCTGGGGCGTCATTCACGGCGTTCACTTTTTTGTGCCGCGCATGCTTGCTCAGGGCAGCGAAGGACATATCGTCAACACGGCCTCTTCCGCCGGGCTGATCGCCAGTTCGGGCCTGGGTATCTACAAAGTGACCAAGCATGGCGTCGTCACGCTTTCGGAGACGCTCGCGCTCGAACTGAGGCAGGCCGGGGCCAGCATCAACGTCTCCGTCCTCTGCCCGGAGTGGGTGAATACGCGCATCATGGACTCTGAACGCAACCGCCCCGCCGCTTTGCAGAATCCGCAGCAGCCGCTCACACCTGAAATTACTGCGGCCATTGAGGCTATTCGCCGACTGGTACAGGAGGGCATTCCACCCTCTCAGGTTGCGAATATGGTTTTTGACGCCATCCGCGAGAACAGATTCTACATTCTCACGCACCCGACGACGAAATTTGCCGTACAACTGCGCATGCAGGGTATCCTCGATGATAGCGGGCCGCAGGATATCATGCAATTTTTCGCGCAAAATGCTCAACAGGGCTAGAGCAGAGGAACGCCCGGTGCTGGCGTTCCCTCCCTGCTAGAGCGCCAGCACCGGACGCGAGATGCAAAAAAGCGCGTACCACCTGCAAGACGAGTCTTCTCTGTGCTACACTGTAGGCAGGTATTTTGTCCGACAAGAGAAAAACGAGGAGGTTACAAGATGGCATTTGTCGTTGCCGCTATCTGGAAAGCGAAGCCGGGGCAGGAAGAGAAGATTCTGGAAGTGATCAAGAAATTGACGCCGCCTTCGCGTCAGGAACCGGGCTGCCTCTACTACCAGGCCCAGCGTTCGCCAACCGACCCGACCATCTTCTTTCTGTATGAGCAATACGTCAACGAAGCCGCCTACGAAGCGCATCTGGCAACCCCCCATTTTGAGCAATACGCCAGAGGAGAAGGCATCCCCAACCTGGAGAGCCGCGAGCGCGCGTTTTACGAGACGATTGACGAGTAGCTATGCTATCAGGAGCAAGATGATACAGGGCATTGTTTTCGATTTTGATGGCGTCATCCTGGACACAGAAATGTCAGCCTATCAGACATGGCTGGAGATTTATCAAGAATATGGCTGCGACCTCCCTTTTTCCACGTGGGCAATTTGTATTGGCGGCTCCCCGCAATTGTTTGACCCCGCAGTCTACCTGGAAGAACAGATAGGCCGCCCCGTGCCGCGCGAACAACTGCGGCGTCGGCGGCGCGAACGGCATATCGAGTTCATGTCAACACAGCTGGCGATGCCCGGCATCACCGACTATCTGCGTGAGGCGCGACAACTGGGCCTGAAACTGGGCGTTGCCTCAAGCTCAACGCACGAGTGGGTAGACAGCCACCTGAAGCGGCTCGGCCTGCTCGACTACTTTGACGCCGTGAAGTGCCGCGAGGATGTGGCGCACACCAAGCCTGATCCCGCGCTCTACCTGGCTGCCCTCGATGCCTCAGGCTTGCGGAGCGAGCAGGCCATCGCCATAGAAGATTCACCTAACGGTATCACGGCGGCACAGCGAGCAGGCATCTTCTGCGTCGCCGTCCCGAACCCGGTGACAGCTCAACTTGCCTTAGATCATGCCGATTTTCACCTGACATCACTTACAGATATGTCGTTGGCGCAGCTTCTGGCAGTGGTACAGGAGAGACGAAAAGCAAAGCCGAAAGTGATACAATGAGGATACTGTCGAGAAATCACATGCTGTATGCTGGCTCCCTATGCTGGCCTGCCGGATTCCTCTTATACGACTCGGCACCGCAGGCCACCCGCCAGGGGTGGCCTGCGGTGCCGACCTGTGACGGGGAGCCAGCATACGGCATGCCTTTGGAGAACGTGAAATGACATCGAATAAAACAGAGACACGCGCCCTGGTGCTGGGAGGGGGAGGCGTGGCCGGGGTGGCCTGGGAACTGGGCATCCTTCTGGGCTTGCGCGATAAAGGCGTGGATGTAAGAAACGCCGAAATCATCATCGGCACTTCCGCCGGGTCGGTGGTCGGCGCGCAGCTCGCCAGTGGCGCCGATCTTGAAAGCCTCTTCGCCGCTCAACTGACCCCGCCCGAACAATCGAAAGAGCGCAATGTGGCCTTCGATCCCTCGCAGATGGTGGAGGCGTTCAGCAAGGCAATAGCAGGAGCGGGTCCCGACATCAAAGCGATACGGGCGCGCATTGGAGCCTATGCCCTGTCCGCGCCGACCATCCCGGAAGCGGAAAGGCGCGCCATCATCGAGTCCCGGCTACCCGCCCGCACATGGCCGCAGCAGCGCCTGCTGATCGTCGCGGTAGATACGGAGACTGGCGAAGAATACATCATTGACCGCGAGTCTGGGGTTCCCCTGGTTGATGCGGTTGCGGCCAGTTGTGCCGTCCCCGGCATCTGGCCTCCCGTCACCATTGCAGGACGCCGCTACATGGATGGCGGAATGCGTTCGGCAACGAACGCAGACCTGGCAACAGGCTACAGTCGCATCTTGATCTTGAACCCGCTGGGGGCAAACGCGAACGCCTTCGGTTCCGGCGGCCCGGCTTCGGAAGCAGCAGCCCTGAAACGCGAAGGAAGCCAGGTACTCGTGATCGAGCCAGATACAGCATCCACCGCCGCTATCGGGCCAAATCCGCTCGACCCGGCAACCCGCGAGCCTTCAGCCCGTGCCGGTCGCGCACAGGGCCATGAGCTGGCCGCCACCGTCGCCGCCTTATGGTCTTGAATGTGAGCAATTGAAGCTATGACAGCCAGCTATGATCGCGTCGCCCAATGGTATGACGAAAGCGTGCGTACCGGCTCGCTTATCCACGATCTCCTGTGTTCAGATGCAAAGAACAGCATCCGCGCTCAGCGCGACGAGGATCATGCCCAGGCAGAGGAAGACGACGCCCGGCCAGCCCGCGCGCAGCAAGGCGAAGCCGGGCAGCACCGCGCCGATGCTGCCGCCGAAGTAGTACAGTGAGAGATACATCGAGGCGGCTGTTCCCTTTGCAACGCTTGCCTGCTCTCCCAGATACAGGTTGACTGCTGGCACCGTCGAGAACATGCCGATTGTCAGCATGCCCAGCCCCACCACGACGACAGGCAGCATCGGAATGAGGCTGACGAGCAGCCCGGCAGCGGCCAGCCCCATGCTGAGGAAGATTGAGCGGCGCGAGCCAACACAACCGGCGAACGTTCCTGCTGCCGGGGAGAAGATACCCGTGAGCCAGAGCAGGTAGACAAGGCCGACGGTGGTCGTGGGCAGGCGAAAATGCGGCCCCGTGAGATAGTAAGGCAGGTAGGTGAAGATGCCGATGAAGCCGAAGAAGCTGGCGAAGCCAATCACGAACGCGCCCACCAGCCGCCGATTGTGCAGGTGCAGCAGCATATTGCGTAGCGTCTGACCCACAAACTCGCGATTGCCCACACGCTGCTCCGCTGTTCCCGCCTTCATTTTCAACCCGCTTTGATTCAGTTCGACGGCCCGTTTGCTTTTCGTCTCCGGCAGAAATCGCCACATGGCAAGCGCGGCCACCAGCGTGGGTAGCGTGAAGGCCAGCAGAGCGATGCGCCAGTTGAACAGCCCCGTCAGCAGGGCGCTGCCCGAACGCGCGAACAGACCGCCGATGGTTTGCCCGAAGACATAGATGCCCATTGCCAGCCCGCGCCCATCGCCCGCGAACTCCTCGTTGACATAGGGGATTGCTACGCTCGTCAGACCCGGCATCAAAAAGCCCTGCATAGTGCGCAGGATGACCAGCGCCGCGAAATCTGGCGACAGCCCACACAGGAACGTTGGCAGCGTCACCAGCAGGCTCACACCCACCATCACCGGCTTCCTGCCAACGCGATCAGAGAGCGGCCCGTAAAGCAGCGACCCCACCGCGACGGCCAGCACCAGTAGCGAGACGGTCAACCCGGCAGTGGGCGCGCTTACCTGAAAATCCTGGCTGAGGACGGGCAGAATCGCCTGCGTGGTGTACATGTTGGCAAAGATAAATGCCGTTGCCAGAAAAAGCGCGACCAATGCTCCCCAACGAATATGTTCCCCTTCTGGCTCCCGGTTGATGTCGGTTGATGCCGCCTCGGGCATAAGCTCTATCCTTTCTCGTTGACAGTCTGCTTTTGTGATCTTTGTCAGAACGCTGTGAAGCCAAAAAGCTCATATCTTGTAATTCGACAACCGCTTCAGCAGGCGGCCTTCGGCAATGCGCTGCTCGGCCAGCAGATCAGCGGCGCGGTACGTGGGGATTTGCCGCTCTCTGGCAATGGCGATTACACTCTCCATCGCCTCGTACAACCGGCCTACCTTCTCCATCGCCCGCTCGCGATTGAAGCCGCCGGGGTTCAGGCTATCCAGCCCGCAGATGACGCCGCCCGCGTTGACGATATAGTCCGGCGCGTAGAGGATGTCGCGCCGGTGCAGCAATTCCCCATCGCTATCGTGCGCAAGCTGGTTATTGGCGGAGCCGCAGACGATCTTGCAGCGCAACTCAGGAATGCTGCGTTTGCTCAATGTCCCTCCCATCGCGCATGGGCAATACACATCTACGTCAAGGTATGCAATCTCCTCCGGGGATACAGCCTCTACGCCATACTGGCTGCTGATGGCACGCACACTCTCCTCGTCAATATCGGCAATGGTGACCCGCGCGCCGCCTTCGACCAGGTATTTCACCACGCCCTTGCCCACCGCGCCCACTCCCTGCACAGCAACCGGGCGTCCCTGCACATCGGCGCTGCCATAGACAGCCTTGAGGCAGGCGCGCATGCCCTGAAACACGCCGAAAGCAGTAGCGGGCGCGCTATCGCCCGGCCCGCCCCACGATTCTGGCAGCGTCACGACATACGGCGTCTCCAGCCGCATAATCTCCATATCGTGCAGCGTCGTCCCCGAATCCGGCCCCGTCAGGAAGAGGCCACCGAGCCGGTCGATGAAGCGGCCAGGCGCCTGGAACATCGCCTCCGTCTTCTCCCGCCTGGGGTCGCCGATCACTACGCACTTGCCGCCGCCGTATTTCAGCCCCGCCGCCGCATTCTTGTACGTCATGCTCCGCGCCAGCCGCAGCGCATCCTCAAGCGCCTCCGCCTCCGTCCCATAGGGCTTCATGCGCACTCCGCCAGCCGCAGGCCCCAGCGTCGTATCATGAATCACAATGATCGCTCTCAGCCCCAACTCCTTCTCCTGACAGAAGAAGACATTCTCGTATCCGTAAGCGGCCATCGCCTCAAAAATAGCGCCTTCCATGTTTCCCTTTCTCGCTTTCATATAGCCAGATAATATGCCAGATCACTATCTGCGCCGGAAGAGGCATGCAGGTGATAAGAGCAATATAGCCCGTCTGTGGGGGATTCAGCAAGTTTTCTAAAACCAGTCGGAAGCCGGTATCCAGGTTTGCCCGGTAGGAAAGAGGATTGTGAGGACGGTTGCCAGATCGTCGGGCAGCCGATGCTGGCGTTGCTCCAAACTGCGAGTAAGTGTGACGGTTGTAGTTCCTGGTTCAGTTTCTCCATACTGGCAATTCACACATTCATGGCCGGTTTCCCCTGGTTTTCATATCTACTTCCCACTTTTAGAGTGTTAGCTCAAGGGCATTCTTACAGGGTTCATTTGTCTTTCCGTCTCTTGCGACAAACATCACATACAGGCTTCGCAAAACTATCGTATACTGGTGTATAAGCTGGAGCGAACCAGAAATAGTCATGCAGGGAGGAATCATTATGGACGTGTATCGCGCGTTGAACGCGGACGTGCCGCAATTGCTGTTTACGGTGACGCATCAGGGGGGGCCGAGCGTGACGGGTGAGGAGTATAACCGCACGGCCATCGCGTTGCAGAGAAATATTCGCGAGCAGGCGTATGACGTTGCCGGAGGCTTGCAGTTGTGGTTGGAACAGCAGTATAGCGAGCAGGCGGAGGAGACGGCGCGCAAACTGCAAATGCTGGGCCTGCTGCCAGCCGGGGCCGATCTGGAGCAGGTGCAGGAGACGCTGGCCCGCGACTATGCGCGCCTGGGTAACCGGCTCGGCTCGGTCTCGATGGTGGGCATGCAGGGGTCGGGCGAAGAGGTCTTCAGCGAGGAGATGCCTTCTGACCCCGATCTGGCGAAGCGCGTGGCCGATGGGCGTGAATATCTGGCCTCACTCGGCTTTCGTCCGGGGCAGGGCGTCCTGCACGAATCCTGGCTGCTCTTCCGAGGCTCCATCCACTATGACGTTATGGAGCATGTCGTGCGCGACCGCATGGGCATCTACGTTGGCACGCATGGCGACCACCTGCAAAACGTGGGTCGTACCGCCTTCGGCACCTACAACCTCGTCTACCAGCTTGGCGAAAGTTTGACCGCAGATCTGCCTGCCGGGGGCGGGGATGCAATGCAGGAAGTCACCTTCGCCTTCAGCAAAGGCCCCATTCACTACAGCCCCTTCCGCCAGGAAGTCTCCGCCTTGATGGAGCAGATTGCCGAACAGATCAACCTGCGGCACGGCTCCTTCTGGCAGCGCAAACTCGGCCTCGGCACCGGCAAAGAGTTCGTCCTGCGCCTGCGTCTCCCCGCCGGAGAAGCTCCGTTGAAAGAGGCTATCAGCGCCATCGCCGGCGCTGGTCGCGTGGGAAAAGAGACGATTGTGAAGCGCGGCAAGCTACTGTTGGGGACGCGGGTGATGTAGACAATGCCGGGTGATGATTTTTCTTCCTTCGTGTAGTATATTTGACACATAGCAAATCAGATTTCTCGGAAGGAGGAAGAAACTCATGGCTGAGGCGAGACAGGAGTTTCCGATAGAGCGGGAGTTGCGCCGCGATATTCAGGATGCCCAGCGCGCGCGCGACCAGTTGCGACTGGACACGCTGCGTATGGCGCTGGGAGCCATTCACAATCTGGAAGTGGCGCGCACCGACCGCAAGCACCCCGAATACGGGCAACCGCTGACCGAAGCCGATACGTTGCGCGTGCTGGAGCAGGAAGTGAAGAAACGCAGCCAGGCCATCCCACTCTACGAACAGGGTGGGCGTAAAGAACTGGCAGCAAAAGAACAACGCGAGATGGAGATTCTCCAGCACTACCTGCAAGCCTCGCAGCTAAGCGACGAGGAACTCCATGCCATCGTTGCCCGCCTGGTTGAGCAGCAAGGCAAGGATTTCAGGCGGGTCATGCCGCTCGCCATCAAAGAGACGAAAGGCCGGGCTGAAGGCGCTCGCGTGCAAAAGGTTGTCCGGGAATTGACGCAATAAGGAGCGAGCAGGCCAGCCGCCAGGGGTGGCCCTACTATACTACGGGTACTCGTGGGGCTTGCGGCGCGCCAGCTTTCATCCTCTACACCACATTGCTCTCCGGCTCATCCTCGACCTGGATTTTCTCCGCGTCGGGGGTGCCGGGTTCGGCTTCGATGCCGGTGACTTCCCAGTGGGAAGCCTGGCCCTGACGCCAGAAGTGCAGGTCGAGCTTGCATTTGCCGACGCGCAGGTTGCGCAGCGTCAGCTCTGGCAGCCATTGCGGCAGCGTCGGGTTGACGTAGAGCTTGCCGTGTGGGGCATCGGCGCGCAGACCGAGCATTGTGCGTACCATGTGGAAGATGCTGCCTGTCGCCCAGGCCTGCGGGATATTGGCCCCGCCGGGATAGAGGACAGGGAAACCGGTGATATTGCTCACTCTGGGGACGCCGGCGTACAGCTCTGGCGGTCGAAACGAGTCGAAGAGTTCGATGGCCTGGAACTGGGCGTGGATCACCTGGTTGGCCTCGTCCACCAGCCCATAGCGTTTGAAACCGGCGGCGATGATGCCGTTGTCATGCGGCCAGACGGAACCAAGCTGGTAATCATATGGGTTGTAGGCCGGGTTGTTGCTGGAAAGCGTGCGGATGCCCCAGCCGTTCCACATATCTTCCTGCAACAGCCGCTTCGCCGTGCTAACCGCCTTATCCTGATCGGCGATGCCTGACCACAGACATTGCCCCGCATTCGAGGCCACCGCATCGATCTGCTTCTTATTCGGGTCGAGTCCAAAGGCGTAGCAGCCCTCGTTGGCCATCCAGAAGACCTCGTTGAAGCGTTGGCGTAGCGTCTGCGCCTGCTGCCGTAGCGTCTGCGCCCGTGCGTGGTCTCCCAGTACATCGAAGATCTCGGCCATGCGTAGCTTCGCGTCGTAGACATAGCCCTGAAGCTCGCACGTCCCCTTTGGCTGCGGCACCTGCCTGCCATCGCCGTAGACGACGGCGTTTGCCCCATCTTTCCACGCCATATTGTTGTAGCCCAGCGTCGAGAAGGTCTTATATTCCTGAAACCCATCTCCATCCAGGTCGCCCCACTGATCAATCCATTCCAGGCACTTCTCCGCTATGGGTTGGTACTCTGTAAGCAGGCTGACATCGCCCGTCCATCGGTAGATTTCTGAAAGGACGATCAGGTAGAGGATAGTGGCGTCGGCGGTGCCATAGTAGGGGGTGAAGGGGATTTTGTGGAAGAAGGCCAGTTCGCCGAAGCGAATCTCGTGCATGATCTTGCCCGGCTGCTCGTCGCGCCAGTCAACCCGTTCCGTCCCCTGATATTGCGCCAGCCGGTAGAGCGCGCCACGCGCAAACCCCGGAGAAACCGCCATATTCTGGTAGGAAACGATCAGGCTATCGCGTCCGAAGAGCGTGACGAACCAGGGAACGCCGGCGGCTGGCACCCACGCCGTCTCCGACACATCCAGGTCATAGATACGCAGCGCGCCCATATCATCTATAGCCTGCTGGTACATGCGCTCCAGACTGTTGTAGGGACTGAGTAGCGAGGTGCAGTTCTCCCGCCACTGTAACTGGCGGCGCGCAAAATGCGTCAGTAACTCGATCTGCAGTGCTACATTATATATCCCCGTTGGACTTGGCGGCTGGATAGTCGCCGGGATGCCAGGGACATCCTGCGTAGCTGGCTGAGATGTGGTATTTCGGGTCATCGTCTGAGCCTGATGGACGTCGGATAGAGCCGGGTTCTGTGTCGTCCTGTGAGGTAGATCGGTTGTTTCGGGTCGGGCCATAGACGGCGCTGTTGCACCCTGGCCCGGCTGCGCTGCTGCGGCCACCTGTTTCGACACGGTAGGTGTCAGTAGCGCCTCCTTCGATACCGTTTCATGCGAAACGGTTTGCGAGAAGCTGCAAGGGAAGATGGAGCGTTTGACATCTTCTCCATGTTCGAGCATCAGGTCGCCGCAGGCATGCCATTTCTCATTGTGGTTGAGTTTCACCACAAAATAGATGTGTCCATTAGCATATCCGGCGGGGCTACTGCTGTAAGAAACCTGGTAGATGGCCCCGCGATGAAAGTCCCGGTCATTGTAGGTCGTACTCAGCGTTTTCTTCTGGTCATTCCAGTGCGTCTCCTGCCTGCCGCGCTGGATGATATGATGTGATTTCACCTCGAAAATATCCGCGAAGTCTGAGTGCATAGCAATTTCCAGCACAAACCTGATCGGATGGGTCGCATAACTGACGATTTCAAACTCCTCGTGTATTCCCTCGCCGACCATCCGGTTGAGCGTCAGGTTGAGCGCATGGCCCAGGATTTCTCCCTCTTCTGTTTCAACGGGGTTATTCGTCAGATAGATGCGCGAGGCGTAGAAGCTGACCTGGCTCGAATTAACCAGTTTCCACGGCATGCGGTTGATATAGAGGCGATACAGGCTGATAAAGCGTGTATCAAGTGCATACACCCCCTGATCCCCGTTCGGACTGATCTCGCCCTGCTCGTCCGTCACCATGAACGTGCGCCCCTGACTGATGGTGATGCCCGGTGACGTGACCTTGATCTCGATAGGCATAATTGCGTCTCTCCTTGTAGCGTGGCACAACCTGTTCGCTGTGTGGCCTGTGATTCTACGCCCGTTGATTGTAGAGCTTCCATTCAAACAAAGATCACAGCTATCTATCAATCAATATAAGATGAGGAGTGGACAACGTCAAACTGATCTATACGGGCAACAGCCAGGAGTACCATCGCTATCGACCGGCTGGCCGCGCTGCTGGAAAAGGATCAGGAATAGAGGCGTTACACGCTGCCCGCATCTTCTCACGAGATACGGTAATGCAACGCGACCGTCGGCGCGATAGTCAGCACGTCGCCATGAGAGAGGACGCGCTGATCCACTCGCCTGCCCTGGTAGAGTAGACCGTTCAAGCTCTCGGCATCTTCAATCACCCAGCAACCGTTTCTCTGCTGTATTTTCGCGTGCAGGCGCGAGACGCGCATGCTTGGAATATGGATATCGTTAGCAGGCAGCCGCCCAATGGTGAGCTGAGGCTGATCCAGCTTGCGCTCACCGATGATCTTGCCATCGACTTCGATCAAGATGCGCGCGGAAGGTGGTGGGGCCGGGAGAACTAACACTGGCTGACCGCCAGCTGCCGGAGAGGGCTGTCTCTGCCCGTTGTTCCTGTTGACCTCGACCGGGATGGGGCCGGGAGACGGAGCCGCTTGCTGCGCGCCACGCACGCCAGCGGCAGCAGCAACGTAGGCTGGAGCTGACTGGTATGGCTCAGCCGACTCTGGATGAGGCGTGTAGGCCGAGCGCAGGATAGACTTGTTGCCGACGTGTTCAATATTGTAGCGGTTCTGTTCCTCCAGTAGCCCGGCAAAGACGCCGCCCAGGCGTTTCAACTCGCGGTACGAACCCTGCTCGACAATCTGGCCGTCTTTGAGGACGATAATTTCGTCAACATTGCCCAGCGTACTGAGGCGGTGAGAGATCATCAGGACGGTGCGCCCGACGACGAGCTTATCCAGGGCATGCATTACCTCGGCCTCGGCCTCGACATCCAGACTGGCCGTCGGCTCGTCGAGGATCAGGATAGGGGCGTCGCGCAGGATGGCGCGCGCTATCGCCATCCGTTGGCGTTGCCCAAGTGAAAGGTTCTTGCCCTGCTCGCGCACTATCATGTCATAGCCCCCCTTGCTCATGATGGTCTCGTGAATGTGAGCCTTCTTTGCCGCGTCGATGATCGCTGCCATTGACGCGCCCGGTCGCCCGATCTCGATATTTTCGCGGAACGTTCCCTCGAACAGCACCGATTCCTGAAGCACCATACTGATATTCTGGCGTACAACTTCCAGCGGATACATGCGATTATCCATGCCGTCGAGTTTGACCGAACCGGCCTGAACTTCGTAGAAACGCGGCAGCAGTTTGACCAGCGTGGTTTTGCCACCGCCGGAAAGGCCGACCAGAGCCACCTTTTTCCCCGCCGTAATGTGGAGGTTGATGCCCTTCAGAATAGGGTGATCTTTCGTATAGCCAAAAACCACGTTCTCAAAGGTGATATCACCACGCAGCCTGGCCGGGCCATAGTAGGGTCGGTTGTTGTCGATAACTTCCGGCGCCTGCTCAAGCACCTCTTGAATACGCTCCGCGCCCGACCCTGCGCTGCTGGCCAGATTGGTCAATTTCGACAGGTCGCGCATGGGCTGGTAGAGCATTTTGAGGTAGGTCAGGAAGAGGATGAGCGTCCCCACGTCAACGCTGTTGGCCGGTATGCTGAAGAAGAGTGCTTTGAATGGATGCCCGGACGCGATGTAGCCGCCGATACCGACGATGATAGAGGTGCCTGATGTGACCAGAATAGCGACCAGCGGCGTGAACTGCGCCTGCAACCCGCCCGCGCGCATGCCTGCTTCCTGCTGCTTGCCCACGTAGCGCCGAAAACGCTGTGCCTCGCGCTCTTCCAGCGTAAAGGCGCGGATGACGGTCAGCGCGTTGATATCCTCGGTCGCGACATCAGCCACCGCGCCTGCCGCCTTCGCCTGCTTTTTTGTGGCCGCCTTGATGGTTTTTGTATAGGTAATGACAACCAGAAAGAGAAGGGGGGCGATACAGAGCGAAAGCAAGGTATACTGCGGACTGACCGTGAGCATGATGCCCGCGACGCCCAGGATGGTCAAAATACCCGCCAGCAAATCGACCAGCCCGTCAGTGACGAGTTTCTGGATATCGGCAATGTTACCCGTCACTCGTTGCACGAGATCGCCTTTTTTCTGCTGCCCGTGCCAGTCCAGCGAGAGCCGTTGCAGGTGTTCAAATAACTGCTTCTGCAGCCTCGCGCTCAGGTTCTGGGCGATAAACGAGGAGAGAAAGAGATCGATGTAGGCAAGCAGCGCGCTCAGCGTGCTAAAAATCATCAATACCAGCACCGAAAAGGCGACGACCCCGATGACGCTGTGACGATAAGACGGCGTCTGTGATGCCTTTTCTCCACCGCTGGTTGGACACTTCAATGATTCAATCTTCGTCTCATTCCCCTGCAACGCTCTGACGATGAACGATTGGTCGATGAAGGTGAGGGGCGCATCCAGAAATGGATAGATGCAGGCCGGGTCAGCGGCTGGATTACTGACCTTGCTGGTAATAAACTTGAGCGGTGTGGCGGCCAGGATATCAGAGCCGACCTGCATAAACGTGACCAGAATAGCAATCAGAACCAGTAAGCGAAACCCTTTCAGGTTGCGGTAAAGAAATGTGAATAACATGAGTCTCTCCTCCAGGATTCGGGTTTTTCAGGTATATATGCTTATTTGCGTATAGTATACCCTGCTTGAAGGCAAGAGACTGTTCCCTGTTCCACACCCGCTCTGGTAATTTTTCATATCATACATAAAAGAAGCATAAGGCGATGCAAGTATCGCTGCCTTGTCATATCATGAAAAAGCAGGGTACGCTTGAGGTTCCGCTCTGTCAGTTTACGCCGTTGGCATTATAGGTCATGATGCGCAGAGTGGGCCTGCCGCCAACGCTGAAGAGTGGGAGGTAGATTTCGTGCGTTTGCTGGTTGACGGCCACCGTGTGCGAGTTTGAACCGATAGTGAAGGTGCCAATCTTTACCAGCGCGCGCCCCTCTTCCTGGAAGATCGAAACGCCCGTCGCGCAGCCCACAAAGAGCAGGTGCCGTGAATAATCCATCGCGAGAACATCAGGCTTGACGCCCACTGCCGGATAGTTTTCCACAATGGGCTTCTGTGTGCGCAGATCGACTCGTATAAGGATAGGGTCCGGGTCGGAATCGATACAGGCGATATAGGCCATCTCTATGCGCGGGTCGATGAACAGGCCGTGAGGGGTAAGGCATGCGTCGGGCAGGCGAATACGCTTGAGCAGGCGGTTTTTGACGGGGTCAATCACAGCCAGATAGGAAGGCGGCGCCGGGAGCAGGTTCGGGCTGTCCGGGTCCTGCAATGGTAGCGTCACCGTGTAGACCAGGCGAGAAGTCGGGTCGTAGCGCGTGTGGCCAACATCATCACCCCATTTGCCGTCAAGGCCCAGTGGAACCCAGGTAATCAGTTTGTTCGTCAGGGCATCAATCACGGCCACATTCTCGTTTTTCAGCAGCGTGACCATGCTGGCATCGGGGTTGGGCGGAGCGCCCGGATCAGAAACGAAGATTTTGTGGTCAACCGGGTCATATTCGATGGCATCCGGGCCGTCAAAGGGGTCCAGCTTGATCTGCGTCAATTGAAAAGTATGCTCGTCTATGGCATAGATGATGCTATCGTTCGCATCGGCGGCGTACACACGGCCAAGATCAGGCGCCGCGACCACCCCGGCTACCTGTGGAATGGGCAGCACTCTGAGCAATTTGTGCTGGATAGTATCGAAGACGAGGACATTGCCGTCTGTTTTGCTATCCGTATCCGGGTTGAAATTGTGATTAATCAGCACCTCGCGATCGGGAGATGGCCCGGTGTGGGCGATAAAGAGCAGGTGAGTATTCGGATCCAGCGCCTGGAAGTCAAAATGATCAAACCGCTCCGCCCGGCCCGGCGCGAGTGGACTCTGGCCGGGTGGCGGCGGAAATGGGCCGGGCAGCGGGATGTCTTGCTCAAGTACAAGATGATGCGGCGCTGGCGTTGTATAAAATTGTAACGCGAGCCGCGAGGACAGAAACACGATGAAGCTGAGAGAGACGATTCCTACCAGCCATGCCAGTAACCGGCTTACCGGCAATCGTCTTTCCCCTGGTAGCGCAATAGTTGCACGGGCCATATCTTCCCCCTGGAAAAAGCGTCGTTTAAACAGACTCGACCTGATCTGTTTTTGCAAAAGCTTTGTAATGCACTACGACCGTTGGCGCAATGTAAATTTGATCGTTGTGGTTCAAAATGAGCCGATCGACGCGCCTGCCCCGATAGATGAGACCGTTGAGGCTGTCCACATCTTCAATGACCTGTGAAAAAGTTTCTGCGGTTTTGCGCAGGCTCTTCGCTATGGTGTCCGTTGCCGCCATTCCCATTACCGTGTCCGTTCCCGGTGCCGTCTGTTATGGCTTCAGGAAAGAGAGGCATGGTAAGCACATCCTGGACAGCCGTCATCGTTCTCTGTGTCGTCGTCTTCTCCCGCTCCATGTGCATATGCTGAGCTGTCTGGAGAACGGTGTCTTTGCCCAGTCGCTCGATATTATAGCGATTCTGCTCTTCCAGTAACTGCGCGAAGAATCCGCCCAGTTCCTTCAACTCCCGGTAGGTTCCCTGCTCCACGATCTGGCCGTCCCTGACGACCACGATTTCATCGACGTGTCCGAGCGTACTCAGGCGGTGAGAAATCATAATCACTGTGCGTCCGACAATCAGTTGATCCAGCGCGCGCATGACCTCACCCTCGGCTTCCACGTCCATGCTCGCGGTTGGCTCGTCCAGGATGAGGATGGGCGCATCTCGCAAGATGGCGCGAGCGATGGCAATGCGCTGGCGCTGGCCGAGCGAGAGATTTTTGCCCTGTTCGTAGACCTCCGCATCATAGCCGCCCTTGCTCATAATGGTCTCGTGGATTTGCGCCCTTTTCGCCGCGTCAACAATATCCTCCATGCTCGCGCCGGGCCGCCCTACTTCGATGTTATCGCGGAAGGTTCCCTCGAACAGCACCGACTCCTGAAGGACGATGCTGATATTCTGGCGCAGCGTCATCAGCGGATACTCGCGATTATCGATGCCATCAATTTTTACCGCGCCGCTCTGGGCCTCGTAGAAGCGCGGGATGAGCTTGACCATCGTCGTCTTACCGCCGCCGGAGAGGCCAACCAGGGCAATTCTCTTGCCTGCCGGAATGTGCAGGGTGATACCCTTCAGCACCGGAGTATCTTTGACATAGCTGAAAATGACGTTCTCGTAGGTGATCTCCCCGCGCAGCCTTTCAGGGCCATCGTAGGGCGTGGTGGTATGCACTATTTCTCGCTCCTGGTCAAGCACCTCCTGGATGCGTTCGGCCCCCGAACCGGCGTTGCTGGCCAGATTGGTCAATTTCGATAGATCGCGCATAGGCTGGTAAAGCATCTTGAGGTAGGTGAGGAAGAGGACCAGCGTGCCGATATCGACGCTACCGGCGGGAATGGTGAAGAAGCCGCCACTGAACGGATTACCGGCGGCGACATAGCCTCCGACGCCAATGGTGATGGCCGTGCCAATGACGACCAGAACGGCAACCAGCGGCGTAAATTGCGCCTGCAAGCGACCGGCGCGCAAACCAGCCGCCCTCTGTTTGAGAACGTAGCGCCTGAAGCGGCGATCCTCTCGTTTCTCCAGCGTGAACGCCCGGATGACCGGCAGCGCGTTCATATCCTCTGTGGCGACCATCGCTACCTCACCTGCCGCCTTTGCCTGCCGCCTGGTGGCCGCTTTGATGGCTCTCGTATAGATAATGACAATCAGAAATAGCAGCGGGCCAATGCAGAGCGAAAGCAGCGTGTATTGCGGGCTGATGAGGCTCATGATGATAGCAACACCTACCAGTGTCAGGCTGCCTGCCAGCAAGTCGACCAGGCCGTCGGTGACCAGCTTCTCGATGTCCATGATGTTGCCCGAAACGCGCTGCACCAGGTCGCCAGTTTTCTGCGTATCGTGCCAGTCCAGTCCGATACGCTGCATATGCTCGAAAAGCCGACTGCGCAAACGGGCAGCGAGTTGCTGCGCGATATAGGTGGCTAAATTGAGTTCAATGAAGGTCAGAAATGCGCTTAACAGGCCGAAGACCAGCAGCATCAACAGAGAAAAGATGATGACGCCGATGACGCTGTGGTGGTAGTAGACCGGGTGCGCGACTGCGTTCGGGTTGCCGGTGGCCGGGCAGGGCGCGATCGGCGGAATGACGATTTGCCCGGGCTGGCTCGGTTTCAGCGATGGGTCAAAGATTGGCTGGTCAAAGAGGCTCAGAAAGCCATCGAGAAACGGAAAAGTACAGGCCGGGTCCGATCCCGGATTATTGACCTTACTGGGAATAAATTTTAACGGCATGGCCGCAAGCAGATCAGAACCAACCTGGATAACGGTAATCAGGATGGCGATCATCACCAGCAGGCGCAAGCCCTTCATATGACGATAGAGAAATGAGAATAACATGTTTTTCTCCTGTTCTGTCTTGAGCCTGGTGTCTTTGCGCGTTCAACGGTATATTTCCTCTGGGAGGAAGTAGCAGAAACCTGGCCCCTTTCCTGTCTGGGATTGAAAAAATTAGCCGCCCTGCACGCGCAATCTGCCCTTCTTTTCCAGCGCCGGTGAGCGGTACAGGTGGTGAACGAAGCTGGATGCGCGCTCTAACTTCGCCCTTCTGGCTGTGCGCAGGATATATTCTGCTACTCTGGTCACCGCTTCTGGAACCATGCCAAAACTGGGAAAATCGTTAATATCAAGTAAGCTCAATCCTTGAGTCGTTTCAACCACATCCAGCCCATAGATGTCGAGCTGGAAGAGTTTCCCCACATCTAATGCAAGCTGGCGCATCTCCGGCGTAAGCGGAACCGGGCCTTCGGTAATTGCCCCGTGAAAAGGCGATTTTTTCGCGATGGCATTGACCTCTTTGCCGGTTACATAGAGTTTTATGTCGTATCCCCTGTTTTCGACATAACGTTGCGCCAGGAAGATACGTTCCCGTTTCCGGGCTAACTCCTGCTCTAATGCGGGTAAATCTTCCGGGTGGAGAAGACGATACACATCGCGGCAGGAACTTCCATTATTGGGTTTGATAACCAGCGGGTACTCCTGAATGGGAATCTGCTTGAGCAACTGTGGATGGGCCACGAAATAGGTTGATGGAACAGGCAGGCCGTGCGCTTTTGCATAGGTCGCCGCCACCGCCTTGTTTCGCACCAGATGAATGGAGCGTGAGTTGTTGATGGTCGGTATGCCAACTGCTTCCGCAGCATCAAGAATGCTCAGCCCCGGCCCATCCGAGACCGTCTTAAGAACATACGCATCGTAATCCTGCGACGCGAGATCAAACAGGCTTGTCACCGCCGCATGCGGTTCAAGCAGGTCAATATGATGGCCCTCCTGAAGGAGCCGGTTGGCTACCGCCAGTGGCATAGATTCACTTCGATATTGTTCTTCAACAATAAAGCAAAAACGCATAATATTCCCCCTGATAGCAAGAAAAATGTATAGTATCCCCTTTGATAGGCTATAGCAATCCCTGAAGATAGGTGGTCATGGCATAGTATAACATAGCCTATGCAAAAAAAGAAATATTTTAATCAGTATTTTTATGCACAACTGCAAACATACCTGATGGTTCTCGTGTATAAAAATTCTTTAGCCTTGCTCGTTTACATCATTAGTAAGTATACATACCTGCCATGATGCACGCAGAAAAAGTCAGCCTGTTCTTCTATGTTCTATGGAGCTGGATGGGTCTGCACTGATTCATACGAGCGCGGTTACAGGAATTTCGATGTGGGTTTGTCTGCTTTGCTGTAACCTGATAGCATGGAAAAAGCCTCGTGGGCGCGCCCACGAGGCTTTTTCCTGTCATCTCTCTTTTTCAGAGGAAGGGTGAAGCAGGCGAGCAAGCCAGCGTCTGCGCCCGGCAGGGGCGATGGCAGAAAATCCATCGGCGCTATGCCCGTTGCTTTTGTGGTTGGCCGGAGCCTCGATGCGCAGAGGAGCGGTGATTTGTTGCTCCTCATCATCATCGCTGTCCTCCTCACCGTCATCATCGTCTGGCCTGGCGACGGCCCAGCCTTCCTTTTCTTCGCTGCGAATCGGCTCATACGGGTTGGGCAGGTCAGCCGGTGACAGGTTGCCGGCGATAATCGGTTGTTGCCGACCAAGCTGGCCGAGCCGCATGGGTTGTGTCTCCTGCTTCTCCAGCGCCAGCTGGCTTTCAACTTCAAAGAACAGATGGGCGATATTTGGACGCAGGGCCATGTTTGTTTCAGGAATGACCGCCCAGTGCGCGCGAGCCGCCGGATAGTACCCGGCGCGGTAACAGAAAAGGCCGAGCAGGGCGCGGGCATCGTAGATGCTGATGCGCTGCCAGAGGACAGCTTCTTCGGCGGGCGTCTCGATCTGATCCTCGCTGGCTTCCTGGACAACTTCCACCATGTGGAAGAGTTTGATGCCCATGATTGTGTAGGGGAAGCCATAGAAGAGGGCCAGTCGCCGCCTGCGCGTGCGTTCAGGGGGATATTTGCCAATGAAGTAGCGCCGTGTCCAGGAGCCGCTTGACCAGACGACCCAGGCCACGATCAGGACGACGATACGGGCAAGGTAACGCTGCCAGGTAAAGGGGGCGATGCCGATCAAGACGCCCAGAATGGCGAAGCAGGCCCCCAGCGCCCACGCGCCGTAGACCAGGCGGCGGCGGTCCCAGCCGAGCAGGTCGAAGTGATGGTGCAACGGGGTTGCCAGAAATGGACGCGGAAACTCTGTGTGCGGGATGAAGGTATCGCGCGTGCTGGCATAGCGCAACATCTGCAGCCGCTTGCGGAAGAATGGCGCCAGCGTGCGGGAGACGAGAGCGGAAAGTCCTTCAAGCACAAACGCGCCCCCGACCATGAGCAAAAGTGTTTCCTGACGCGCGAAGATGGCGATTACTGCCAGTAAACCGCCGAGGGCTAGCGAGCCGCTATCCCCCATGTAGATTCGCGCCCGGCGTCGGGCGTTGCTTTTACGTGCGGCCCATGAAGAGGGCCAGTTCCAGGGTAAAAAGCCCAGTACGCTGCCCGCGCACAGCAGCGAGAGTAATTCTACCACCAGCCCTTCGGGGTGTCTGGGATCAATAATGCCGGTGACGATGATGCCAAAGGCCAGAGCCGCGCTGAAGACCAGCCCCCCGGCCAGCCCATCCAGTCCGTCGCTAAAGTCGACGGAGAGCGAGGTCATTGTACCGATGATACCGGTCATAATCATCAAAAAGATCAGCCAGGCATAGTCAATGTGATTGATGATGACCAGGTTGACCAGTTGGCCGATGATGGGAAGCTGAGCGTAGGGGCTGTAGGGCTGTTTCCCGCTTGGCAGGAGCCAGAAGTAGAGCAAGGCCGTCCCCATCGAGACCGCCATCACGCTGATAAATTTGTCGCGTTCGCGAATGCCTTCTTTACTATAGACTTTGTGCCAGTCATCTACAAAGCCGATAATCATATAGCCAGCAGTTGCTCCCAGCCCGATGAGCAGGAGCTTCCATTGATCCATATTCAGGTTCAGCAGGTAGCCGGCGACGATGCCCGTAGCAATCAGCGCCAGCGTGAAGGCCGGGCCGCCAACCAGCGGCAATTCAATAGTCTTAATCTCCCGTCCGCTGGCCTCAAGATCAGAACGATGCGGGCCGGGCTTGAATTCTCCACTGCGAAACCTGGGAAACAGGAGCATGGCAATACCGCAGAGCAGCGCGCTTGCTACGCCACAGGCGGCAAAGATCAATAGTAACCAGAGTGGAATCATAGCTTCTCCCAAACAAGGCGATCCGGCAGACAGGATTCCCTTTACATACATGTACAAACGTCATACAGTAGCTCTCAGTAACGGCTTAACGAGAGATTAGGAAGAGCAGGCGTAGTGCCCTGCTAGCTTGCTTTCAATAACCGTTTCAATTGTTCTCGCGCTACGCGCCGATCATCCCAGGGAAATTTCTCTCGCCCGATAATGATGCTTTGCTCGTGTCCCTTTCCCGCCAGCAAGATGGTATCGCCTGCCTTCGCCTGCGCAAATGCCCGGGCAATCGCCTCTGTACGATCGGCGATGCACAGGAAATCTCTTCCCCGGCATTTCCCTGCCGCCTCAGCCCCCTGCGCGATTTCATCCAGAATCTTCTCACGCTCCTCTTCTCGCGGATCCTCATCTGTAATAACGAAAAAATCGGCCATTTGTGCCGCGATGCGCCCCATGACGGGGCGTTTCTGCACATCGCGCTCGCCTGCCGAGCCGAAGACGACCATCAATTTTCCGGCTGTCAGCGGGCGCAGGATGGCGAGGACCTTTTCCAGGCTATCGGGCGTGTGGGCGTAATCGACGATAACAGTGAATGGCTGCCCCTCGTCGATGCGTTCCATGCGGCCCGTGACCCCGGTCACACTGGCCAGTCCGCGCGCGATATCGGCGGGCGCAATGCCCTGGCTGTAGGCGGTGGCAATGGCTGCCAGGCAGTTGCTTACATTGAACCGCCCGACCAGCCTGGTTTCAATCGCTACCTCCGCCTCGGGCAGCACCGCACGGAAGCGGGTACAGTCTGCCTGCAATTGCAGATCAACGGCACGCACGGCAGCAGGCGTATCGATGCCATAATCCAGAATGGGGACGCGGCAATAGGGTTTCAATATCTCATAGCTGCTATCATCCCGGTTGAGAATGGCGACGGGGCAGCAGCCCAGACCCTTGTCCCGCTGTGGATCGAGCATCTCGAAGAGCCGCGCTTTGGCTCGTCGGTAGCCCTCAATCGTCTTATGAAAGTCCAGGTGTTCGTGCGTTATATTGGTAACAACCCCGACATCAAATTCGCAGCCATGCACGCGGCGCAGTTCCAGCCCGTGCGAAGTCGACTCAATGACGGCATGGCTGACTCCGGCCTCAAGCATACGGCGCAGAAATTGCTGCACCTCCAGAGCCTCCAGCGTGCTTTGTCGCGTGGCATTCTCCCATTCCTGCCCGCGAATCTTGAAGTTGGCTGTCGTCATCAGGCCCGTTGGCCTGCCTGCGTTATCAAATATGGCGCTGATCAGATTGCTGGTCGTGGTCTTCCCATCAGTGCCGGTGATGCCGATAGTACAGAGTCGGCGTGCCGGGTAGCCATAGAACGTACAGGCCAGATTTGCCAGCGCGATACGCACGTCGCGCACCTCGATATATGGCAACGGCAGGGCTGAGGCGGGCATGCCAGGCGACTCACCCAGCGCGACGACCGCGCCTCGTCGCGCTGCCTCAGCCAGGAAACGCCGCCCATCAGTATGCGTCCCTGGCACGGCCACGAACAGCCCGCCTGGCACGACCTGTCGCGAATCATATGCCAGCGCGCTGATCTCCGTGTCACCGACGAAAGCGTCAACATCCTTCAGGCCATCCGCCGTCAGCAAGGCCAGCGGTGGTTGCTCTAATGCTGTTAGCAGTGTTTGTAATTGCATTATCCTGTTTTCACCGGGCATTGCCTGCCCGTAACTTTCCAGAAGATTTTCGAGTTACCAGACCTTTTCCCGCTGCACTTGCGAGATAAAACGCTAGTAATAGATCGTGCGGGTGCGATGATATGGTCTCATATCAGGTACGTTTTGACCAAGCAACCAGAGACGCTGATCAATAGCGGCAGGCGTCACAGGATGACCCTGTCGCGCCATGGCGCGCCCCAGCAGTTCGCAACTCCAGACGGTGGCTGCGCGTATTTCGATTTCCTCCTCACTGCCTGCGGGAATCAATACCTCGTTGTCGATACGTTCAGCCAGTGCTGGACTATATTCTAACACACCGTAATGGCGCAAAACCTGTGGCAGTTTATAGTCGGCAAAGGCCGTAAGTTCATCGATATCGGTAAAGGTTCCCCACTGCTTGCCGCCAAAGGTACCATACAGGTCGGCAACGCAGATCTGCGCCCGCTTGTAGAAACGCACCTCTTTGCCGCGATAGGTCGCTACATCATTGAACGAAGGAAAATGTTCGGCCAGCAGAGCCGCCAGCCGGGGCGCGCTGCCACCCGCCTGCTCAATCAGGCGAGCGAACTGTCCCTCGTATCGCTCCAGCAGGACGCGCCCAACTTCACGAGCATTCTTCAAGCGTTCTTCAAACAGCGGAATGGGTGGCGACCCCTCGGCTCCGCGAAAGATGTGGGCCAGGTCTTCGCTGCTGATCGTACTCAGATACTGTGCATCCCACAACGGCATCCCCTCTTCCACTGCCCTCTTGAGTGACGCGGCCTCCGCCCAGTAGCCATTGAGCTGCTCCCCTTGATATGCAATCTGCCAGCGTGGCTGCCCTTTCTCGGCCCAGAAGCAGAAATTCAGCGCGTCGAGCAGCAGCACCCAGTTGACAGTGCGTTCCGTGTGGTCATTAAAGTGGTACCGCTCGTTCCACAGGGCTGCATCGAGTTCCTCACTCCTCTCCCGATTCTGCGCCCATGCCCTGGCAAGCTGTTCGAGCTGCTCCCGATTGATCCAGACATTTTCTCCCTGCTCCACCACCGGCCTCGTGCTGCTCAACACCACCAGCCTGTCGGCGACCCCGTCAAGCGCATAGACCTCATCATCCTCATCAAAATCGTTCCATTGCTGAATATCATCCATAGCGTTTTCCTGTGCAATCCTTCCTTCTGTTTCTGCCCCGATTCTACCAGGGAAGTTCTTTACCCGTCAATGTGGAAGTGGCTCTGGCAGAAGCATTGACGTACACCTCAAAATAATGGTATGCTTGTTTCTAACACAGCAATGGATATGAAGGCTAGAAATATCTCGACCTTTCTAGCCTTTTCCGTATTTTCGCCATCGACTTCCTGTAGCCATTTGCTGCGCCATCATATGGATACCGTCTTCTCGTGAAAGGAGGTGTCGACCAGCTTTCGGCTAACACTGAAGGTATGCGCTTCATCGAGAGTGATCGATGAGCAGGCTCTCTTCACTATGTCCTTACTATGCATCCCCATTTCAGGAGGTGTTTCGTGAGTTCAACTCCACGCTCGACGAAAGATGAGCTTATCGCACAGGATATCAAACGCCTGCACGCCATGGGCTATGCGCAGGAGCTGTTCCGTGCGATGGGCGGCTTCTCCAACTTCGCAATCTCCTTTACCATTATCTCCATCCTCAGCGGCTGTGTCACCCTCTTTTACCTGACGACGATTAACGGTGGTTTTACCGCCGCCTCACTGGGCTGGCCGATTGTCACCGTGTTCGTGGTCATTGTCGCTCTGGGCATGGCCGAACTGGCTTCCGCCTATCCCACTGCCGGTGGCCTCTATTACTGGGCCTCCAAACTTGGCGGCCCCGCCTGGGGCTGGTTCACCGGCTGGTTCAACCTCATCGGCCAGATTGCCATTACCGCCGGTATTGACTATGGCGCGGCTGTCACCGTTGATACCTTGCTGCATGCCTGGATTCCCGCCGTCCCCGCCGTGCCGGGCTTTAGCGATCCGGCGACGCAATGGGTCACGCTGCTGATCTACGCCGCCATCCTGGCGTTGCATGCCCTGCTCAACATCTTTGGCGTGCGCATCGTCGCCTTCCTCAATGATGTCAGCGTCTGGTGGCATATTGTTGGCGTGCTGCTAATCGTGGTGGGGGTTGTCGGCGCAACCCTGCTCAGCTTCCAGTTCAATCCTGCCGCTCAGGGCGTCTGCTGCGGCACGCAGGTCGCGGCCTCCCACGCGCACGGGCTCAATTCCGCCGGTACTCTGTTCACGGTCGATAGCCGCTTCAACGCGACGAACTTTCCCATCTGGTATGCCTTCCTTCTCAGCCTCTTGCTGGCGCAATACACCTACACCGGTTACGATGCCTCCGCGCACATGACTGAAGAGACGGTGGGCGCCGATACGCGAGCGCCCTGGGGCGTGGTGATGTCGGTGGTGGTCTCTGCCGTTGCCGGCTATATCCTCTTGATGGGCCTCTCTGCCGCAACTCCTGACCTGGCTGCCGCCGGCAGCTTTGTCAATCCAGTTCTTTATATTCTGGAAAGTCGGCTGAGCTACGTGCTGGGAACGCTGCTCTTCGCGGTGATTGCCGTGGCCCAGCTTTTCTGCGGCATGTCCTCCGTCACCTCCAATTCACGTATGATTTACGCCTTCTCCCGCGATGGCGCGGTGCCTTTCCATAACCTCTGGCACCATCTGGATAGGGGGCGCACGCCGCGCAATGCCATCCTGCTCGCGGTTGTCTGTTCCTTTATCCTGGCGATCCCGACGGTTTTCAACTACACCGCCTACGCGGCTGTTACCTCCATTGCCACCATCGGCCTGTATATCGCTTACGTCCTGCCCATCCTGCTGCGCCGCTTCGCGAAAGATTTCACGCCTGGCCCATGGAGGCTGGGGGCCTGGAGCGCGCCCGTTGGCTGGATTGCCGTGATCTGGGTGGTCTTCATCTCCATCCTTTTCATGTTGCCCACCACCACTCCTATTACCGCTCTGAATTTTAACTACACCCCGATAGTAGTTCTGGGAACAACCCTGATTATCACCATCTGGTGGCTGGTCAGCGCCCGCTTCTGGTTCAAAGGACCGGTCATTCAAGGCTCTGAAGCCGAACTGGCGGCCATCGAGCGCAGCGTCGGCGAAACCGCCGCCGATGTTGAGGGGGCCATCGGCGGCGAATAGCTGCCCGTAGGCACCGCTACGCACCGAAGAAACATGACGGCATAAGAACTAACTGTTCTTATGCCGTTTTCTTATACTATATCTTATATCTTTTTCTTATACCTGCCTTTTGTTCTATGTATCTATATACTAAGACATTGATATGTACTGAATAAAACACTTGCATTTTTTAGTATTGCGTGATATAATGCCTATCGACGAGATTTTCAGCTATCCTCGCCCGATACAGAATTGCATGGAGCAATCTCCTGTCGGAAAGACAAAAGCGGTGGCGGGGTAGAGAGTCTCTCTTCTCTTTTCCGGCCTCAGTCTTAGCTAGCGGACCCTGGTTGTCCCGGCAAATCGGCATCAGGGTACAGGAAGAAAGGATGCTTCTTAATGGAAGAACAGCAGATTCGGGATTTTGTGCATCGTGCTTCGACCGATGAAACCCTGCGCAAAGAACTGGCAAGTAACGCGGATGCGGTCATTGTTCGTGAGGGCTTTTCCCCGCGTGTTGCCCGGATCATTACCCGTCTGATACCGTACCTTTCTGTAGAGCGTGAACTGGAGGTGTCCTTTGGATGGTGGGTGTTTTAGGCGAAACAGCCAGGAGACGAAGGCCGTTGCAGGGGTATGGGTGTAATGGCAGCCAGCATATCCCTAAAGGGTAAGGTTATGGTTGAAAACGTGCGTACTCCTGCAAGTCCTTTCGCTGTTCAGCAGGCTCTGCTTGCTGAACAGCTCCAGCGTTTACTGGCAGACCTCTATCCTGAACTGCGTGCCGATGTCCTTCTCGCCTTACAGGCGCCGGGGAAACTGCTCTCAACCCTTGTAACACCGGCTGATTCCCATGATGACGAGAGGCATCTCGCTCCCGTGCTGCCTGCCGGTGTCTGGCCGCTGCTCACCCTGCTTCTCGCTCAATATCTGGCCCCGGAAAGCGACCCTCTCCCGGCCTGCCGTGTTGCCCTTGCCGTCGAGTGTTTTATTTGCGCGCTTGATCTGCTCGACGACGTCGAGGATGGCGATACCACTGCGATCATAGAAGTCACAGGCATTCCTCGCGTCCTGAATGTTTCTACGACGCTGCTGGCGCTGGCGCAGAAAGCTATCCTTTCTCTCACCGACTGTGGGGTTGCTCCTGAACATGTCCTGTCGCTCCTTGATACCTTGCAGGCAGCCAGCCTGACTGCGACTGCCGGTCAGCACCAGGACCTGCTGGCCGAGCAGAAGCCCGTTGAGGCGTTTGATCAGGAGACATGCATGGCAATCGCAGCCGGGAAAGCTGGCGCGCTTATGCGCCTTGCCTGCCTGCTGGGGGCAATCTGTGCGGGGGCAAGCGAGCAACTTTGCGAGCAATGCGCAACATTAGGCGAACTGCTCGGCATTGCCCATCAACTTGATAACGATTGTCATGATCTCTCTGCTGCCCTCTACAGGGACGCCACGCCCGGACAGCGTGTGAAAACTGACCTGCAGCGCGGCAAGAAGACGTTGCCGGTCGTGCTTGCTGCCGCCGCTCGAAAGACCGCTCTTCAGGAACAGACTGCGCAAGCCGATGAAAAGATACAGGAGAACGAACGGCGGGCGCTGCGTGAGGGAATCCTGGCAACCTGGGGTCTGTGCCTGCTCTACCGCGAGCGCGCCCGTGATTGCCTGCAAGAGATTGCCGCTTCCTGTTCGCGGCCCACTCCCCCCGCCCTGCGTCTTCTGTTGAGACTTTAGCTCATCGGTATTGTCATATCTGTACAATATATTATTATGTACTCGATAGCTTTTAAAGAGTGCATAACTTGAGGAGTGGGGGGACAGAAACAATATGAAGTATTTCTATTTTTCATACAGAAAAACGAGACGCCTCGCAATCATTGGCGTTGCCTTTCTATGCTATCTATGCCTCATCGTGGCAAATGTGGCGAGTACGTTTGCTCAGATCGAGAACAGAAATTCCCCGTCGCTGTGGGCCTTCTCTGGCTCGTCCGCGCTGATTGCTCTGTTATTTCTCGCTACTGGCGCCCTGGTCTGGTACTATGCCCGCAATCGTTTCGTCGCCCGACTGCTTTTCTATTTCTCCTGTTCCATGATGGTGACCTTTGCCGTTGAGACAGGGGCAAAGGGCAATGATGTGCTGCTCTCCCTGCTGGCTTCCATATGCAGTCAGCTTGCCTTGTTTCTGCTCTCGGCCTTGCTGCTTAGCTTTCCGCGAGATTACCTTGCCCTGCGTCTACCGACAAAGACGGCAACATCAGATAGCAACAGGGGAGCGCGTACAGGTGCTAAGCCGTCTGCTCTGACGCTATTTTTACGTGGCTATCTCAGTATGCTCTTCGTACTGAGCCTTGTCTCTGCGACTACGGGCGCCCTCTTCGAAATATCTGCGGTATTTTCCTGGCAACTTCCAGGCTGGCTCATCAGCTTTGTTTATTGCTACGACGTGATCTCCCTGCTTGGTATCCTGCTTACTCTGGCCATCTCGTATCGTACATCACGTCTGTTGCGCGAACGACAGCAGATTCGTTTTTTAGCGATCGGAATTGTCGTCGCGGTTGCTCCCCTGCTGGTGCTGACGATTTTGCCGATGGCTCTGAACTGGCCAGCGAAGTACATCATTGATGTTCGTATCACGACATTGTCACTTATTCTGCTGCCGGTAGCGTTCGGCTATGCCATTCTCCGCTATCAAATTCTGGCCTTTGATGCTTACATTCGTCGCACCACGACCATTCTGGTGGGGATTGTGAGCCTGGCAATCCTTACATACCTGGTCGTTTCACTGTCCACTCTCTTCCTTCCGACCGGCATAGGTCGCGTTATCTTTCCCGCTACTGCCATGACCCTGCTTGTTCCCCTGCTCTGGTATTACATCCGTTGGCTCATAGATCGCCTGTTTTTTGACGAACAGATTCATTATCGCCGGTTGATCGAGCGCCTTGAGAGACCGGGCCGCGAGGCAATTGATCTGAATGAGGCCGCGCAAGTCATTACGCAGGCGGTGATCAATGCCCTTGAGACGATGGAAGCCTGCCTGTTTGTGCGTGATGAGGAGACAGGCCATTATCACCTCTACCCCTCTGTGCCTCAAGAGACAGGAGGGCTGAGCGAGGGCAGCCATCCCCGGCTAGAACTGTCACAAACACTGGTGCGCGCGATAAACCCGCCGTTGCCAGCGCGTGCCGCCATGAGGGTGGAGCAGGACTGGATACGGGGCGATTCTGCGGCTGTTGAACGTCTTGAAAACGCCAGCCGACCGCTGCTGCTCAGCGAAGCGGCTCGCGGGGAGACGCCGCTGGCGGGATTTGCTCGCTATATGGGTTCAACATCCCCTCTTGGCAGCGAGCCGCTGCTGGCACCCGTCCATGTGCAGGGCAGGTTGATCGGCGTCCTTGCGCTCGGCCCGCGTGGAGATAAGCGGCAATATAGCGGCCCTGACTTTGAAGCGATTGACTTTATTCTCACTCGTTTTGCCCCCATTCTGGAGACTGCCCGCCTCTATACGCAGACCAGTCGCCATGTCGCTCTCCTGGATGCCCTCTACGGCGCCAGTTCCATCTTGAGAGAAGCATTTTCCTCGATGGAAGACGCGGCCAGAGCCTGCGCCGAGATTGCCGCGCACGCCACACAGGCCGGCGCCAGGATCAGGTTCTATGATGAACAGCAACGGGCATTCAAACAAGCTATCGCCGTCGGGGCCGGGCCGACAGTAAAAGAGGATTATCTATTCGCTACCAGTGAGGCTGATTGGGATTCCTGGTTCTTTGAGGGGAGCGATGACTACTCTCTCCGTGATATTTCAGGGCGCATACCGCCGTGTCTTACCAGGTTATCCGAGATTCCACACTACCCGTTCGCCTGGCTACCCCTCAAGCGCGGGCAACAGCGGCTGGGTCTGCTGATGCTGGTCTATACGCGCCCGCATGTCTTTTCACAACAGGAGAGACGTGTTCTCGAAATGTTCGCCGACCAGTGCGCCGCCGCTTTCGAAAGTACGCGCGTCAACCTCGAGCTACGCGCGGCCTATGAGCGACAGAAGGAACTGGATCGGCTCAAAGACCAGTTTATTATGACCGCCTCGCACGAGCTGCGCACGCCGCTGACCGCTGTCATGGGCTATCTGGAACTGCTGCGCGAATACGCGCCCACCCTCTCTCCCGAACGGCTGAGCGAATTTATCGCCAAAGCTCATCACGGTTGTGATGAACTGACGCTTATGGTCAGCAACATTATGGATGCCAGCCGCGTGCAACTGGATGCCGAACAGATCCAGCTTGCCCCGGTTTCGCTGGCCGCCTCGGTGCAGCACATTCTGGGAATTCTGGAAACGGTGATCCGCCGCGAGCAGCGCAGCATCCTGGTTGATATCCCCCCGGACCTTACTGTTGAGGCCGATAACCTGCGCCTGCGCCAGGTGCTACTCAACCTTGTCAATAATGCCTTCAAATATTCCGCCCCCGGTACCGGCGTGGAAATCACTGCTCGTGTTAATGAAAGCGAGCATCTGGTCACGGTCGCTATCCGCGATCACGGACTCGGCATCCCGGCGGAGAAACGCCACTTGCTCTTTGAACGTTTTACGCGCCTCGAACGTGACATGAACAGCCCGGTGCGTGGAGCAGGGCTGGGCCTCTCTATCTGCAAGCAACTGGTCGAGGCGATGGGCGGCTCTATCCGGGTGGAGAGCGCAGGCATCGCGGGCGAGGGCAGCACCTTCTCCTTCACGCTGCGTCGCGGCCAGCAACAAAAGCGTACAGGCACTGATTCATCGGCGGCCTCTATCCTCCGCTAATCTCTCTGCTCTACCCGCTTTCTGTCTTCAATGCGTCATGAGAGAAAAAGTCATGCGTGTTGAGGGGCAGATTTGAGAAGAGGATGCACTTCAACACTGTTCTGAAACAGGGGATGAAAAACGATGCCAACCTCAATCGGTCGGGGAGCAGCGACCATTACGCCTCGTCAACTGGAATTGTTACAATTTCTGGCGCGTCGCCATCAAATGACGGTAGGAGATGTTGCGCAGGCGCTGCAGATCAGTGCAGCGGCGGCGACAAAGGCCATCACGCGGCTTGAGCGCAAAGGCCTGGTGACGAGAACTGTTGATATCATGGATCGGCGATGCATTCATGTGCGGCTCACCCGCTTTGGGACAGAAACCGCCCTTCGCGCTGGTAGTAGCACGTAGCCGATGTTCATCCGTTCTTGCCTATCCTCCTTCTCTATTGAGCGAGACGCCATGGAGCAGGGCCGCCTGCTCCGCGTCCTGGCAGGCACTGGCCTGTCAGGGTGCAGGCTGCGGCTTCACGTAGCCCTGCTCCACAGCGTACTTCCACAGCGATTGCTGCAACAGGCGGCGGGCGCGTGAGATACGGCTCATCACCGTACCGATGGGAATCTGGAGCGCCTCCGCGATTTCTTTGTATGACAAGCCTTCGATATCGGCCAGGATAATCGCCATGCGGAAATTTGGCGGCAAATCATTCAGCGCCTTATACACATCCTCATCCAGATAGTGGCTCAGCACGGCCTCGTCTGCACCCTCGTTCATCTCCTGCCCTGCCAGGTCGCGGATGCGATTGTACAGATAGAAATCTTCACCCTCCGGCAGGGCCGCTGGCGTAGGGTGGGCGGCCAGCCTGCGGTAGCGGTTAATAGCGGTAGTATTCAAGATACGGAAGAGCCATGCCCGCAGGTTCGTCCCCCGCTTATAGCGATTGGAGAAGCGGAACGCCTTAAGCAGCGTTTCCTGCACCAGATCCTCGGCTTCTTCCCGGTTATTGGTCATACGTAAAGCAGTACGATAGAGGCTATCCAGATTCGCCAGCACTCCGGCCTCAAAATCCTCTTCTACCTCTGCCGCCGTTTCTTCTGGCCCTGCCCCGGCCTGCTCCTCCGGCTCCATCTCCAACTCATCTTCAGGAAGCTCGCTTTCCACTTCCGGCCCGCGTCCTTCCATCTCTTCTGCTTCATCTGCGGCCCCTGGCGGTACCTGCCCGGTAGTCATATGTTTTGATAATCCTGGATATTCTGACATTCAACACTCCTGATAGAGGCGCAAAGCACACGCCTGAGTTTCCAGATACGCCGGTACCCGGCTTTTATATATTGTAGTCGCGGCTTCAACCCCGCGCACTTTCTTTTCGAAAGTATCTTATTGCCAGTATACTGCATAGGGGGCGGGAATGAAAGTCCTGCCGTTCTATGTTACAATGAACAGAGAGAATCACGAGCTAGCATTGGAGGATGCATACATGGATTGTCTTGAAACCGTCGCTCGTCTCCATTTGTATATAGATCGGGAGCTGACCGTCGAAGAGATCGAGATTGTACAGCGACATCTGGAAAATTGCCCGAGCTGTGATTGCCGCTTTCACTTTGATCTAAAGATCAAGCGGCTCATTCACGACCACTGCGCTTTCGAGCGCGCCCCGGAGAGGCTGCGCCAGGCGGTGATGCGCTTAGCCCACGCACCAGCAGGCGAGACGGTGACATTTGAACCCGAACTGGAAATGGAAATCCGCGCGGAATTCGAAGACTGCTAGTTCGTTTCTACTCTTCCAGTCACACCAAACAGGCTATCACATACCGGGGAGGCCGAGGGCCTGGAGGAGAGCGAATTTGAGTTGTGCCAGCACCAGCAATTCTCCAATGGCGAGTAGCAGGGCGAGGCTGAAGAACGGAAACAACGCTCGATAGCGTTCAAACGTCTGGTCGCGTTTCGTCACCGCGACAATAATCATCAGATTAATTCCACTCACGAGGGAAAGCAGGCCCGCCGTACTGAGCAGGGCGATGGGGTAGAGAATAATCCAGCTTTGCGAGGCGACGGCGAAGAAGCTGAGAACCAGCCCCGGCAGCAGGACAAGCAAACCGCTCCATGACTCGACGCTGCGCCGCTCGTTACTTTCACGCCAGAAGAGGTAGTTGACGATGGGCAGGCTGAGCGTTGCCAGCGCCAGACCCGTTGCCAGACCCGTTGCCAGGCGCAGCAGATTATGTGGCTGGTAGAGGTGCGGCAGACCAAGATCAAGGTCCAGCGAATTGAAGCCATCAATGGCCATTGCCAGCACGCCCGCCAGCAACACCACGATCACCGGCCAGCGTGGCAACTTCTGCACTCGCCCGCGCCCAAGCGCGATGAGCGTCAGCAGCGTGACGAAGAAGCCCAGGTAGATGCCGGTATTGCGCGCGCACAACGGCAACTGCTGGCCTCCCGGAAAGAAGGAATGGCTCGGCTGCTGCGCGCAGATGCCACTATCGAGCCAGCGTAGCCGCTCGATCAGCGTCGCCCCCGGCCAGAAGGCCAGCGCCGCCAGCAAGGCCAGGTAGAACAGCGCCAGCAGCAGGTTCACCCAGGGCCGCTCGCGTTTCTCTCTCTCTCCATATACCCGCTCCGTCAGCGGTTTTGAGCGCGATGACTGCGCCATCTTGTTCCTCACAATTGTTCGACGACCACGTCATTGAGTGCTGCGAAGCATGACATGGTCGTCGGCGCTATTTCCTGATTATTACAGGTTCCAGCCGAACGAGAAATACTGGTTCATATAGGGCAGCAGGTTGAAGAAGATAATCAAACCGGCCAGGATCATCACCACGCCCGTACCGATCTCAATTTTGCCCAGGTGCGGCTTGAGCCACTTGAGCAGTTTACTGAAACGGTCGACGCCCAGGCCGAGCAGCAGGAAGGGGACGCCCAGCCCCAGTGAATAGCTCAGCAATAGCAGAACGCCCTGCGAGAGCGTGGCGGCGCTGGCTGCCACCCCCAGAATCGCGCCCAGGATGAGGCCCACGCACGGCGTCCAGCCAATGGCAAAGACAATCCCCATCAGCAGCGAGGCCGGGTAGCCGGGTCGGCTGGGCTGGAAGTCGATGCGCTTCTGCCAGTACAGGAAGGGGATTTTCAAAATCCCCATTAAATGCAGGCCAATAATGATGAGCAGAATGCCGCCAACTTCGCGCAACACAAGCTGATGCGCCCGCAGGAAACTGCCCAGCGTGCTGGCCGTTGCCCCCAGCGCCACGAAGGTGAGCGTGAAGCCGACGACGAACACCACCGCGTGTAAAAACGTACTCACCCGGGCGGCCATGCCCTCTCGATCTGCCCGGGTCGTCGACTGGTAGACGCTTTCCCCCACCAGCTGGATCAAATACAGCGGGACAAGCGGCAGCACGCAGGGCGAAAGGAACGAGGCCAGCCCGGCGATAAAGGCCACACCGATACTCAATTGCGATGGATTCATGCCAGAAATCGTCTCCTCTTATCACCTGATCTATTTACTGTCTCATAGTATAACGCTCAGGCGGCAGACGTGCAATATCCTGTATTCTCAAGCATTTCTTATAGTCAAGAAAGAATTATGCTGGCCCCTGTCGAATACGCTCTCTGTATTCTTCAAGCGATTCGCGCTCAAGCTCAATCCACCATGTGGCCCCGGCCTTGCTGTAAGCCTCAACCATCTCGGCTCTCTCATGGGGGTCAGCAGGCAAGTCTGCGTTGAAGGCCACATCAAGGGGGCGACCGGCTTCCCGGTAGCTCTGGATGTAGGCCACAATTTCTCCTACATCCTGTGGAGTGAGCATTTCTCCCGTCACCTGATTGACCGTCATCAGATAGATACCATCCCAGTGAGCTGCTCTGCGGAATGGCTTGCGCTTCGGCCATCCACCGGCTACCCAGATGGGAATACGCGGCGTTTGTACCGGCTTCGGCAGAAAGGTCACATCATGAATCTGGTAATGTTTGCCCTCAAAACTGAATGGTTCTCCGCTCCATAGCCCCTTCAGAATCTCAAGCCCCTCATCCAGCTTCTCCGCCGCAGTCTTGAGGTCATAGTCCTCGCCAAACGGCGTGAAATCCAGCGCCTGAAAGCCCAATGCGGCCCCAAAGATGAGCCGTCCATGCGAGAGATGGTCCAGCGTCACTGCTGTACGCGCCAGTTGCCAGGGGCGTCGTCGTGGAATCGGCGTCAGAAAAACGCCGATTCTCATACGTTTTGTCTGCATGGCAATGGCCGTCAATGCCACCCAGGGGTCTACCATTGGCTCTTTTGAGTAAAGGACATCCTGGAGGAAGAAACCATCCCAGCCGACCTGTTCAGCTTCAATCGCGAGGTCGAGCAGCGTGCGTACATCGGCATACGGCCCATTAGTAGGAATGTCAAGCCCGAAGTGCATTGGAACATACTCCTTTCAGCAGCAGCATGAGACCGTCATGGATAAGCCACTGAAGAGAGTATATTTCCCTGTTCCTGACATCTTCTGTCATATTTTCTTGCCCGTAATCTACGCGCCGGGGGATACTCAAACGCCCCATCTTTTGAGCAGCCTTTGCGCCGTCGCCGTCAAGCTATTTTCTTCGCTGTATCCATACGCAGTTAGCTCTTTCAATGCCAGTACGATCAGCGGATTGCCGACTGGCGTCAACAGGGCGAGCGTGTTCAGCGCGGTTTCCGCGACCGGGGTGTCGGGGTCGGCCAGCGCCAGGATGAGGTCGGGAATGGGCGTAGAGGATGTGGGCCAGGATGCAGCAAGCTGGCTGATGACGTAAGCGGCACAGGCGCGGACTCCGCTATCCGGGTCATGACGCAGGCAGCGCAATATCTGGCGGTGCAGCGTGGATTGCTGGCAGTGGAGCAGTCCTGTGAGTTCGAGCGCGCGCTGCCGCACCCAGGCGCTTTCGCCGGTGAGGAGCAATTCAAGCGCGCCGTCCTGTTCGATGAGTTCCCTGTATGCTTGCAGCGTTTTTTGTTGCCCGCGTACCTGCCAGGCGAGGGATGCCAGTGAGTCGAGCGCGCTGATCTGCACCTGCTCGTTCCCTGCGCGCAGGCAGGAGAGCAGCCAGCGCACCACGTGCGGTCGCCAGGGCAGTCGCAGCGCGCCGGGTAGCAGGCGTAGTCCCTCGATAGCATCCACATATGCTGGAGAAGCGGTATCGCTGATAATTGCCCCCAGCACGGCTGTGGCATAGTTGCCGCCGATGGCTGCCAGCGTGTAGCTGGCCTGCTGCCGCACTTCCGGTGTGTCGCAGCGCAGCAGCGGTACGATCCTCGTTGCCGCCAGCCGGGCGCGCTGCATGATCTGGCGCAGCGTGGGATTGCTCATCATCTCTTCAACCGCCGTCAGCGCGGCAAGCGTTCCATGTGCTGGCTGAGATGGGGCCAGCAGGGAGCAGAGCCGTTCCAGTAGCTCTTCATTGCCGTATGAGCGCAGGGCATGGGCGGCATGCTGCGCGACCTGCTCATCCGCGTCTTGCAGGGCCAGCAGCAGACGATGCGCCAGCCGCTCGCGCTGCCCTGGTGAGATCAGCAGTGGCTGCTCCATCGCCAGCACGAATGCTGCTGCTTTGCGCCCCTGTGTGGGGATGTCCTGTTGCAGCAGGTGCAGCAGCATGTCAAGCCCGCGTTCTTCCTGCATGCGCACAAGCGCACAGGAAGCGGCGATGAGGACGGGCAGCGCCTCTGTTCCCACCAGACAATCGTGCAAGGCGCTCACCGTCTCTGCTGACAGCCGGACTTTCTCCGCCAGCTTTGCCAGAGCCATAGCCGCGCTATAGCGTACCGTTGCCCAGGGCGATCGCAGCCCCACGCTCAGCAGCGGCTCGTACTCGCTGCTCTGAACGGCTGTCGGCATCAGGCTGGCCGCTTCAATCATAGCGGCCCACAGTACCGGTCCTGCTGGTTGGGCAAGCGCGGGATGAAAGAGAAAGGTATCAAGCGGGAGATGTAAATTGCGACTCAGCAGGTAGAGGAGTCGTCCGCAGCAGGCGTATTGCGGTGGTTCGTGTGGCCAGGAGGGCGAGGTAATCTCAGGATGCTCGCTCATGGCGCGCAGCAGTAATAAGAGGGTTGTTTCTTCTGTACCCGCGCGAGCCAGCCGTCGCACCGCGCGCATGCGGCTGGCCTCTTCCGTTTCTGTGCCGAGCAGCAGCGCCAGCGCGCCAAGCGCGTTTTCCTGCCGGTTGGCCTGAGTCGGGGATGATTCTGTCGCCAGTAATGGTTCTCTATCAAGATATTCTCTAAGCATACAATCCGCTTTCCTGATGAGACAGTTGTTTCTCTTTCTGTTATACACCTGTCTCCAAGAAGAGCCTTGCTCGCCGGGCAGGCCAACTGCAAGAGCCGACCTGCCCGCTTTCTCTTGATTACTCCTTTCCCGTCTCCTGCCGCCGCGCGCGAACGAAGAGCAGCAGGGCGGGCGAGAGAAGAGTGGCGGCAGAGGCAATGGCGACGCGCAGGGAGACCAGCGTACCGATGACGCCGATGATGGGGCCACCGGCGATCTCACCGATGGCATTCATCTGCCCGCTCATGGAGATCACCGTCGCGCGCACCCTGGCCTCGATATTCTGCGCCAGCCACGCTGTGTAGATAGGGTCGTTTGTACTCCGCAACACACGGGCGCAGGTGAAGGCGGCGAGGGCGAGCGGGAAGTTGCCTGCCAGGCCAAAGACGATGACGCTGGCAATCTGCAAAGCGTTGATGGCAAACAGCAGCCTCGTCACCGTCGTGTGGCTCTGTGTATCGAAGCGCCGCCGCACCAGTTCGGTCGCGCCGAGCGTACAGATCATCACCCCTGCACGAATAATACCGAACCAGACAATCGGTTGCAGGTGGCCCAGCGAGGGCAGCGTGAAATCTTCCAGAAAGTGCGCCGTCCACAGGCGATCAAAGCCCTCGCTCGCCATCCCGTAGAAAACGGAGATGAGGATGATGGTGAGCAGCAAAGGGCTTCGGCGCACCACTCGCCCACCAGTGAGCAGCGTATCGCGCAATTCCTTCCAGGAGCGGCGTTCTTCTGACGAGGCAGTCTGGAAGTTGTGTTCGGGCATGACGAAGACCAGCAGCAGGCCCAGCGACAGGTAGAGCGCGCCCCCTGCCAGAATGGCCAGATTCAGCCGGACGCTGGCGATGGCAACGCTGATCACGATACCCACCAGCGTCCCCAGCGCGTTGACCTGAGAGCCGCGCAGGTAGGCATGCCCGACCAGCTCTTCGCCCACCTCGCTGGCAATCCACGCCTCTTCCGCGCCCGTAATAAACGCGAAGCCGAGGGCCATCACGACCTGGGCGAGCGCGATCGTCCCGAAGAGCGGAATTGTCCCTTCGAGGACGGTACCCGCGCCCAGCAAAAAAGTTCCGGCGATAATCGACCAGCGTCGGCTGAAGGCATCAGCCACCACACCGGTAGGAACGTTGCAGGCAAAGTAGGTCGCCTCAAGCGTCGTGCCGACCAGCACCAGTTGCAGCGGATTCAGGTGCGCGACCTCAACCTGATAGACCATATTCACAGTCACAACGACAGCATTGAAGAGAGCAAACAGCCCCTCCAGCATCAGGTAAACGACGTAAGCGTCGCGATGTTTCATAGCATTATCCTCTTGAGCGCGTATGCTCATAGTGAAAACAAAAGGAGAGAGGTTCTGGTGGTGGGAAGTTGAGGGGTGTTAGAGGAAATGGCTCAAGAGAATAAAAGCCTTACTCAAAGAGCAGGCCAGCAAACCCGGCACAGAAAGGCCGAGGCAGCGCGTGCAGTTGTAGCCAGTACGTGCCTTCTTATAGCCAGAAAATGTGTGTTTAGCCAGTAAATTTGAGTTCTAACAGCCCTCAACCGCGAATAGTGGGGCCATTGTCATCGATGAGCGTCCTTTCGCTATCAGGAAAAATGTGTTCTTGAGAAAATATACGGAAATGAGTTGGAAAAGTCAAGCAACATCTGGGGCGACCACAGCAGCGCGCTGGGGAATGGCATGCTTATTCCCCGGCAACATTTCTCTTCCCGGAGAACCGCTTCTGAATATAGTATGATAGAGGTAGGCGTTGTTAGTGTCTGAGGAGAGGAGTAATCATTCATGCTTTTGCCGGAGTTGCGGGCAGAGGTGGCGCGCTACGCGAAGAAGATGTATACCAGCCAGCTTGTGCAGGCGACGCAGGGGAATTTGAGCGCACGAGATGTGGAGAGCGGGCTGGTCTGCATTACGCCAAGCGGGGCCGATTATGAATTACTGACGGCTGAAGATATTGTTGTAGTGGACGAGGAAGGAAACGTAGTGGAGGGCAGATGGCGACCTTCGGTGGAGACGCCTCTGCACACCCTTGTGCTGCGCAGCAGGCGCGACATCAACTGCGTCATGCACACCCACTCACCCTATGCCACCGCCTTTGGCGTCGTCTATCAGCCGATACCCATGATTCTGGCGGAGTCGGCGCTCTGTCTGGGCGGCGAGGTGCCGGTCGCGCCCTACCGCATGTCGGGGACGCCGGAATTTGCCGAACTGGTGCTGAAGACGCTGGGCAATGGCCCGGCGGTCATCTGGGGCAATCACGGAGCAATGGTCGTGGGCGTCAACTTGCCCCTCACCTTCTCCATCGCCCACGCCCTTGAGGATAGCGCGAAGGTCTACACGATTGCGAAGCAGCTTGGTACGCCTGCCATCCTGCCGCCCGACGAAGTTAAGAAGCTACATGATTTCTGGCAGAAGAACTACGGGCAAAAGGCGTTGGAGACTGAGGTACCTGAGAAAATTGAACGGTGAGATTGTTGACAGACACGGGTTCTTGTTCCATACTTTGTACTGGCAGAAAAGAAGTGCGCCTTTCAATTGAGCAAGGGAACGAGATGTTCGCATTCTTCTGAAGAAACTAGACAATCTTTGCTGACCGGCTCATACGGAAAAGCCGGTCTACCGGTCTGTATCGATTCTTCTTCCAGGCGTCAGTTGCTCCTGGTGTGGTTCCCTATACCCGCGCGCCCCCCCATCTTTCGCCGCTTTTCCACCACAGGAATGTTATGACCTGAAAACGGTCATGTTTCCCGAAACTGAATAGGAACGATTTCACGTGCATTGCACGTATGAAGCACGTATTAAGAAGGAGGAGCAAAGCATGATTTCCATACGACCGATGCGGGAAGATGAGGCAGAGCGCGTGGTTGCGCTGTGGCAGCAGATGTGTGTAGCAGGTGGCAGTCAACCTCTCCCGGAAATCGCGGCGCGGCAGGTGCTTGCCAATCTCAGACAGTACGCCACGTCTCTGCTGGCCCACTGTTTCGTCGCCGAAGAGAACCAGGCCTTGATCGGGTTTGTAACCTGCGCAATCCTGGCACACCCGATTGAACCGGGTAATAGCGGTGAGGTAGAGGAACTTTACGTGCAGCCCCATGCGCAGCGAGACCAGATTCGCGCAGATCTCGTCAGGCGGGCGGTACATTTCCTGCAAGCGCAAGGCGTGGTGAATATCCACACCCACATTTGCGTCGGCCCCAACGAATGTCCTGATGAAGCGGGACTGCGCGCTTTCTGGCAATCTCTCGGCTGGGTCAACGACATGACCATCTACTCCATCTACAGCAACGTACCTGGCGACCCCCAGCTCCAGCACGTCTGGGATGCGTACCTGATCTCGTAGTGGAGCGTGTGCGCCCCAGGCAACCGGGGCGCACATGTGGCTGTCCGGGGCTTGTGAATGCTGATGGGAGAAGCAGGGTGGGATAGGTGAGGGCCGGGGCGGAGGCCAGCTGCGTCCCTACTAACTACGAAGCAACTCCGACGGGTGACGTAGGTTAGTAGGGGCGCAGCTGGCCTCCGCCCCGGGCTGCTGTAGAACCGTGCAAAAAAGGACGAGATCTAACCGCATTTCATAGTAGACTATTGTAAGGCAACTATTACTCAGGATCATGTCATGACATGATTTCCGGGTCTATCGCTAAAGGATGAATACTATGGCCGAACAGCAAACCAATTTGCAGCCCTTTTACAAGGGCTGGGATGTCTACCAGCAACTTCTCGTTAAAGCTATTGCCCCGCTTTCCGATGAGCAACTGACGTTACGTGCCGCTCCTCATCTGCGTTCTATCGGGCAGAATGCCATGCATATTGTGGCTACTCGCGCCAACTGGTTTCATGGATTGATGGAGCAGGGAGGCGCAGAGATCGCTGCTCTGAGCGAGTGGAATGACTGGGATATCGGCGCCCCCTCTAAAAGCGCGGCTGAACTGGTGGCCGGGCTTGAGGCCACCTGGAACATGATCGAGCAGTCGCTGGCGAAATGGACTCCTGCCGATCTGGAGTATGTGTACGAAGGTAAGTGGAATGATGAACCCTACCACCTCACGCGCCAGTGGGTCATCTGGCACGTAATCGAACACGACCTGCATCACGGCGGCGAACTATCCTTCACCCTGGGCATGCACAATCTGGCCGCGCCTGATTTGTAGTGGTTGTGGACTCTATACGCTCTCTCCGCTGATTTCTTTGATATCCTGATAGTCGACCTCGCGTTGGAGCATAGCCTTGTAGGCGAGCAGTTCGTCTCTGGGCATGAGGCAGACCTGGGTGCCGTAGAGGGTCATGATGGTGGAGTTGGTGAAGGTGATGGGCTGCGGCTCCCAGCGCCCGTCACGGCGGTTATAGAAACGCGGGTTGGTGCTGGCGTCGCCGATTTCCATGTAGATGTCGTAATATTCGAGGGCCATGTAGATGAGGTCCCAGGAGTCGCTGTGATGGGGCAGCGGCTCGCGCACGATGTAGGGGCGCATCTCTTCCAGTATGGGCCGCACCTGCTCCATCGGGGCGTAGATATCGATATCGACGAGCGGGCGCGTCGCGCCATAGGCTTTAGCGGCGAGGCCCCCGACGATCTGGTACGGGATGTTGTGGCGGTTGAGCAGGGAGACAATCCAGCTCAGGGCCGCGCCGATTTTCTGTGGGTCGTTGGTGATCTCCATTCAATATTCCTTCTTATCTGTACCTCTACAGGTTATCATTTTTCTTCCTTGCTCGGCTGCGTTTGGCTTGCAACAGCATTTCGGTGGTAGAAACTTCCGGTTGTTTCGCGGCTTTCTCCTGTTTTGTATCTTTCTGCGCCTCGTTTCTGGCTGTATTCGCTTTGCCTCTCGTAGGGAGCGGCCTGACAGGTTTCGTGGCTGTCGCGGCGGCTCGCGTGCGGCGGGCGCTGCGTTGGGTGCGCAGGGCGCCGAGCGTAGAGCCGAGAGGCGTGGCGGCTTCGGCTGCCAGTTGTGGCGCGGCGTGTCTGAAGCGGGCGAGCAGCCACTGGTAGGCGAGGACGAGGAATTCCAGGCTGGAGAGGCGACGCAGCGCGATATCGACGGGCAGCAGCAGCGCGGCCAGAGCCAGCAGCAGAAAAGTGATAGGAAGAGCGGCAGAGACAGGCGGCAAGTTATCGGCGAAGGCGGCAGCTGTGTTGTCTGGATTGAGCAGGGAGCCGTCACCGGCACGCGCTAAGAGCGTGAGGAAGCGCAGATCGGTTCCCTGAGTGAGATATTCGGGCGAGTAGGGGACGACGAGGCCGGTGGTGGAATTCAGGTCAGTCGCCGACCCGCTGCCGCTGCTTTTCCAGGAGACCTGAAGCAGGTACGCGCCGACCTGCTCCGCCGGAAAATTGCCCTGCCAGCGACCGGGCGCGGCGGGCTGCAAGGTCACCGTCTGCTGCGAGAGGTCGGGGGCGATAATGTGAACCTGCACCTGCTGCTGGCTGCCGGGCGGAACGGTGACACCGGGCGGCAGATCGACGGTGAGCTGGCCGGAGCCATTGACAACAGTGGCGTTGACATCCAGGCTGCTTTGCGCGGCTGGCAGCGTCCAGGTGACAAGGTTAGCCCACCAGCGAGCGGCGTTTTGCCAGGACAGCCAGTTCGTTGTCCAGAGGCCGCTGGCATCGCTTGTCCAGGCGGCGACGCGGCCCAGCCCGTATTGCCAGGTAGCAAGCACGGGATCATCGAGGTGGCTGATCAGCACCATCTGGCCGGTTGGTTTGGGGGTGGTTGCCACGTAACCGTTGAGCTGCGGCAATGGCCCCAGTCCGGTGAGGATGGGATGGTTGCCCACGACTTCAGGCGTGAATGATTCGTTGATGACGGCGCGACGCGCGGCCTGCTGCGTCTCTTTGAGCAGGATTTGCGGGATGGTGGAAGGGTCGTCGGCGCGATAGAAACGGCCCTTGCCCCAGGCTGCGATCTGCTGCATGGTATCCAGTTCCTGGAACAATTGCGAGTTGGTGGCGACAGTGGAGACGGTGATCTGCTCGTTTGCCATCTTGATGACCTGAGAGGCATAGTTGTCGAAGGCGTCACCATCGCCGAGCAGGATGACATGTTTGATTTTGGCGTTCGTCTTGAGCAGCACGGACTCGGCATTGATCAAGTCTGGCAGGTAGCTGGCCGGGTCGTTGGGATTCATGGCGTCGATAGCGCGATCGATGGCGGCTTTGTTGGTGACGTGCTGCATGGGGACGACGAGCGAGCCATAGGCGTCTGAAATGCCCACCTGGTCGTTGGGCGTGAGCAGGTTGATAACGCCCTTCGCCGCCTCTTTGGAGATGTTGACCTCCATGTCGCTTTCCAGGCTTTCGATAATCAGCACAACAGCGATGCTCGGCGTGTCTTTGTGCTGCGGTATCTGCATACTGATGGGCAGCGTCTGCTCCAGCGGCGTGTTCGTATAGCCGCCGACGCCGTAGCTGTTCGGGCCGCCGCTGACGACGAGGCCGCGACCGAGGTCACGCACAAAAGCCTGGATGGTCAGCATGCGCGAGGTGCCGAGTTCAACGGCGGGGACATCGGCCAGCACAATGGCACTATAGCCTGCCAGCCCGTCGAGCGAGGTGGGGATATCGGCGGGCGGCCCGACTGTGACGTTGATGCCGGTGGCCTTGAGCGCAGCGGCAATATTGCTTCCCTCGCCGGGCTGGCCTTCCACAATCAGCACGTGCGGCGCACCCTGCACATTGACAAAGGCTGCCGCCTCGTTGTTTTGCAGCACGCTATCTACCGGAGCCTCCAGCGTCACGCGGAAGGTATGGAAGCCGGGCGGCGGCGCCAGCAGGTTGAAATCGACTTCTTGCTGGCCGATAACCAGGTGAATCTTCTGCTGCGCGACCAGCGTCTGGTCAAGGTAGAGGCGCAGGGTGGCCTGCTCGGCGACGTTACTGTAGAGTTGCGTGCGCAGGACAAAACGTTCGTTGGTGTGCAGGTTTTCGGGCGCGTTGAGACCGTTGATGCGCGCGTCGGGGCCGCTGGCGGAAGGCAGGGGAACGATATCCAGTCGGATGCCTTCCTGTTGCAGCAGTTGCGCCTCCTGCAAGGCGTCCTCAAGGTTTTGTTGCCCGTCGGTCAGCAGGACGATGCGCCGCTCGCTGTTGGTGGGCAGGATGGCGGCGGCCAGACGCAGGCCGGCGGCAAGGTCGGTATAGTTGGTGTCCGGCGTGGACTCAAAATGCGAAAAGTTGATCTGTGATTGCACCGACTGCTCGACGAGCGCGTTACGTCCGACAGCCACAATGCCCACCTGATCGTCCCGCCCTTTGTGCTTCAATGCCGAGTTGATCCACTGCTCGATGAAGGCGCGCTGCGGCGTGGTGCTGGCGGAGATATCGCCGACAAAGACGACGGCCTGGCGTGTGACCGGCTGCGCCCACGCAGCGCCCGCCAGCGCCGAAATGACGAGCGCGAACAACAGTAGTCGGCAGCCGAGAATCAGCCATTGCTGCCGCTTCGGGAAGGGGAGCGAGCTGCGCCGCCACGTCAGGAAAACGAGGGCCGCGATCGGGATGAAGAGCAGCAAGAGGAATGGTTGTTCAAACGTGAGCATGCTTGCCCCCTCCCTTTTTTCTCATGCGCCGGGTGGCTTTCGTCAGGCGTTTTTTCGCGACGCGGTAACGGCTATTGAATTCGTTCTGTACAGAAGCTACGAGGCCGGTGGGCTTTGTAGCTGTTTTTATGCCGCCGGGCGGGCTGCCGCGCCAGCCCGTGCTGGCTGGCGCGGGCTGCGGGCGGTAGTTGCGGCTGAAGAGCCACCATTCAGCGCAGAGGATGAGCAGCAGCAGGGCGGCGATCCAGGGCCAGATTTCGCGCAGGACATGCGGCGGGTTGTTGCCGCCGCCGGTAAAGCTGGCGCTGCCGGTAATCGGCAGCGTGCTGGCCGGGGTGAGGCGTGATTGCAGCGGGTCGAAGAGGTTGACGACGAACGCGCCGTAGCGTTCCTGGCCGCGCACGCGCTGGGCGACCTGATAGATGCCAGGCGTGTTGGTCCTGTCGAACGGCGCCACCGGGAAGGGCGGGCCGACGGTGACGGGCTGCGTGTTGGAGCCGGGCGCGGTAATAGTCACCTGATCGGCGCCGGGCCACGTTTGCACGGTGACGGGCGTATCGGGCGAGACCTGCCCATCGTTGCCGACGGGCGGGGGTAGGAACCAGTTGACCAGGTTGTACATGAAGATGGGAAAGTCTGGCTGCAGCGGGAAATCGCTGTCGTGCAGGTCAAAGCCGAGCGTGGCGATGCGCCGGTTCTGGTTCTCTCCGGCGATGAGCAGCGGCGTCTGATTGGCGGCTATGATGGGCTGCGCCCACAGGGCAGGCGTGAGCAGATGGCTGAAGCGTAGCACGTGAATATCGCTCAGGTTGACGTTTTGCAGGATACCCTGGCTATCGTTGGCGGCGCTGATCTGGCTCACATCCACTTCCTGCCCCGATTTGCCGAAGAGGTACGAGCCGGTCGGCGGGTTGACGAAGAAGATATCGCCAGAGGGCAGCGTCTTCGGGACGAAGCCGTCGAAGATGGTCAGGTCAAAGGTGCCGGTATCGACATATCTGGCCGGGGTAGTCTCAAAGAGACTCACGTTTGGCAGCAAGCCCAGGGCCGCTTGCAGAAATTTATTTTCGTTGGTGACGAGCAGGACGCGCCCGCGCATGGAGCCACCGACGATAGCCCACGCCTGGTGATCGACGCTCAGGGCGTCCTGCGAGAGAATCTGTGCGTGCAAAAACTGTGTCGCGGGCGGCAGCGGCCCCCATTGCAGCGAACCGCTGGCTCCGGGCGCGAGTGTGATGGTCTGCACACCAATCAGCTTGCCATCGGCGTAGAGTTCAACGGGGAGCGAACGCTGCGTGTGGCTATAGTTGGCGACCTGAGCGAGGGCGATGAGGCTGCCGTTGATAGCGCGCGAGGCCAGGGCCAGCAGGGCGACGTTGGGCGCGTCGGTGCCGATGCGCAGATATTCGACCGAAAACGGTACCTGCAGAGGCTGATCGGGCTGCAAAACGTGGCCGTCGCCGACGATCAGCACGTGGACATTGTTGTTGCCTGCCGCCAGCGAGGTGGCCAGCGAAAGCGCCTGCTCAAGGTCGGCATCCTGGTTGGTGACGGTGGCGCGTTGCAGCGCGGCCTGTAGCTGCGATTGATCGGACGAGTTGGCGATGAGAACCTGCGGGCTGCGCGCCATCGTGATCAGCGACAGGCGGTCGGCGGGGCCGAGGCCGTCGATCAGGTCGGATATCTGGTTTTTTGCGGCCTGGAAGCGATTGGGCGCGACATCGGTGGCTTGCATGCTGGCGGAGGCCTGCAGGATGATGATGGTATCGCCGCTGATGGGGCTGCTGCTGAAGATGGCCGGGCGCGCCAGCACCAGCACAATGAAGATGGCCGCGAGCAGTTGCAGCAGCAGCAGGGGCGTGATACGCAGTTTCTGCCAGGGGCGACTGGCCTGCAGATCTTGCAGCGCCTGCTGCCAGAGCAGCGTGCTGCCAACCACCCGCTCCTGCCGTTTAGGCCGCATGAAATAGAGCAGCAGGATGATCGGTATGATGATGCTGAAGGCGAGCGCCGCCGGAACAAGCAGATTCATAGCCCCTTTACCTTACTAGCTCTACCTGGCGTAAGAGTCGTTGCACAACATCGATAATAGCGGTATCGCTGGGAATCAGGCTGTAGGTCATGGCATGGGCGTGGGCGAACGAGGCCAGTTCCTGCGTGAAGGCGGCGAGTCGCTCGCGATAGGCATGCAGGACGTTGGGCGAGATGCTGACCTCAACGGTGCCGCTGCCCTCACTGTCGCGCAGCCGCCAGTCGCCCTGAATGTCCGGCTCAAGCTCGTCGGGCGAGAGGATATGCAGTAGCGCGACTTCCTGGCGGAGCTGGCGCACGGCACGCAGCCCTGTCTGGTAGCCGCCGGGCGCGAGAAAATCTGAGATGACGATGGTCAGGCCGGGGCCGGAGACGACGCGGCCAAGATCATAGAGGGCGCGGTTCAAATCGGTGCTGCCGGAGCGCGGCAGGCGACCGAGAAACTCGCCCACCGTCCAGATGGCGTTTTTGCCGCTGCCGACGCGACGGAAGCCAGCCAGTCGGTCGGTGAGCGCGCCGAGAATGACGCGATCCTCACACTTGAGCGCGATATACGAGAGCGCCGCCGCCAGTGCCTTCGCCAGCGCCGCCTTCGCCGGTGTGCCATGGGCCATCGAATCAGAGCAATCGATCAGGATGGTGACGGTGATGTTCTCCTCGGCCTCGAAGACGCGCAGGAAGAGGCGTTCCAGCCGGGCGTAGGCGCGCCAGTCGATGCGGCGGAAGTCGTCGCCGGGGGCATAGCGCCGGTAGTCGGCAAACTCCATCGAGGAGCCGGACAGGGGCGAACGCCGCCGTCCGGGCCGACCGCTTGCCATTGGCCTGCGCGTCAAGAGCGCCACGCTATCCAGCCGCTGCAACACCTCAGCATCGAGGGGAAAACTCAATTTTGTGTCGTTGTCAGGCATATGCCACCGTTACCCTCATTCTGAATCCGTTTCCTCGATAATGGTCTGGATCAAGGTTTCGGGCGTGATGCCGTCGGCGAGGCCATCGAAGTTGAGGATGATGCGGTGACGCAGCGCGGGGAAGGCGACGACCTGCAGGTCTTCCTGCGAGACATTGTAGCGGCCCTCGAGCAGGGCAAGCACTTTCGCCGTCATGATGAGCGCCTGCAAGCCGCGCGGGCTGGCCCCGTAGCGCACGTATTTCTGTACCTGTTCGGGCGCGTCATCCTGATCGGGATGGGTGGCGAGCAGGAGGCGCACAGCGTACTCTTTGACGTGCGTGGCAACGGGGACGGCGCGCGCTGTCTCGATCAGGTGCAGCAATTGCTTGCCGTTCGCCACCTGCTGAGCGCGCAGCGTCTGCGTGCCGACGGTGGTGTCGATGATGCGCAGCAAATCCTGGGCCTTCGGGAAGTTGACCAGAATCTTGAGCAGGAAGCGGTCGAGCTGCGCTTCGGGCAGGGGGTAGGTGCCTTCCATCTCGAGCGGGTTCTGCGTTGCCAGCACGAAGAAAGGCTCTGGCAACGGGCGCGTGGCGTCGCCTACGCTGACGGTGCGCTCCTGCATGCCTTCGAGCAGCGCGGACTGCGTTTTGGGCGTGGCGCGGTTCACCTCGTCTGCCAGCACGATGTTGGCGAAGATGGGGCCGGGCTGGAAGCTGAAGACACGCCTGCTGCCGGACGCGCCATCTGACTGCTCCGTGACGATGGTGGTACCGACGATATCGGCGGGCATGAGGTCGGGCGTGAACTGGATGCGAGCGAATTTCAACGCCAGCGAGTCGGCCAGCGTGCGCACCAGTAGCGTTTTGCCCAGCCCTGGCACGCCTTCCAGCAGAACGTGACCGCCCGCCAGCAGGGCCAGCAGCAGTTCGCGAATGACCCGTTGCTGCCCGACGACGATGGAGGTCAGTTCGCGCTCTAAGTGCTGCGCCGTCTCGATAAACTCTGTGATATCGGCTTCATCCGGTTCGTTGCCCTGCGGTTCCGTGAGGACGGCAGCTTCCGCCGCATCAGTTTCCTGGTGTCCATTGTGCAGGCTGGCATCCCGCGTATCGCTGACCGGTTTGTTGTTTTCGCTCGTATTTGCCATGTCTCTGTATCGTCCTTCTATTGCCCTTCTAAGTTGTTGAAGTAGCCGTGAACAAGGTCTTTCAAATCGGGAGAGACGCTGCTGTTGTCAATGGCGTCGTGGGCCGCCTGCGCGTATTGCGCGATGACCTGGGAGTAGGCGACGGGATGACCGGGCTGGACAGGAGTGTTGTTGCCGCCGGTACTCTCCGTGCTGTTGCCGGAGCCGATCTGTCCGGGTACCGTGACCTGCTCATCTTTGCCGCTCTTGTTCCCTGAGCTGTTGTTGCCTTTTGTGCCACCCACTCCCTGACCGCCCTGTCCCTGACCTTGCCCCTGGCCCTGACTCTGCTGCCCCTGCCCCTGGCCCTGCCCCTGACTTTGCCGTCCCTGGCCCTGACTTTGCTGTCCCTGCCCCTGAGCGGTCTGGCTGGAGCGATCAGTAGAGGAGGCGAGCGCGTTGGCCGTCTGTTGCAGGGCCTGTTCCGTCTGGCCGATGCTGCTGCTTTGCGCCTGGGTCGCGGCTTCCTGCGCCGCCGCCTGTTCTACGGCGTTGGTGGCGGCGGTGATATCGCTCTGGTCGCCGCTGGCGATGGCTTTGGAAAGCTGTTGCAGGGCGGAACTGAGCGCCGGATCCCCAGTGGCGGTATTGGCGGCCTGCGCGAGTTGCTGCGCGAGTTGCTGACGCTGCTGCGGCGTCATCTTGCTCAGTTGTCTGGCCAGATTTTGCAGGGCCGATTTTAACTGGCTGCTATTGCCGCTGGCGAGGGCCTGACCGATCTGGTTTAAGCCCGGATTGCCGCTGCTTTGCAAAACGGCGCTGGCGTTCTGGCTGGCCTGCTGCTGGTTCGCGGCCTGCGGGTTCTGCAACTGGCTGAGCTTTGACTCTGCATTGGCAATGGCCTGCTGCGCCTGCGTCTCGTTCTTCGCATTTTTCAGCGCAGCCTCAAGCTGGCGCAGAATCTTATCGATGGCGGCGCGCTGCTGCGCCGTCAATTGTGATTGCTGATCGGTTGTCTGGCGGATATGTTCGATGGCGGTGATCTGTTTAGCGATGCGCGTCTGGAAGGCCCGTTGCTGCTGAATGACTGCCGTCATGGGGTTGGGCAGCCAGACAAGCAGGGCCAGGGCCAGGGCCACGACGGCGAAGAGGACGAGGCGCGAGCGGCGCGGACGCAGGGAGATAGCGGCAACTGGCGTATGCCTGCCCAGTTGTTGCAGGGCGTCTCGTCGCTGCAAGGTAGAAAGCGCGGAGGTCTGCTCGCGCATCTCCCACGCTGTTGCCAGCCGGTCGCGCAGGCTCACGCGTCTGTCCACGAGGCGAGCCGTGCGCTGTAGCGAAGGGCGGTACAGGAAGGCGACTACCAGCGCGACCAGCACGCAGGCCAGCGCGACCCCGCCGGCCCAGTAGAACGCCTCGGCCCAGGGAACGAGGCGCGAAATGATCAGCAGGAGGCAGGCCAGCGCCAGGCCGCCGATAAGGCCGGTGGCCGACCAGCGCACTATCTGTTCCAGCGCGAGCCTGCGCTGCCAGGGCCGCAGGGCTGCAGTCAGCCGTTCAGGACCTTTGTCGCTGCCCCCCGCAATAATAGCTGTGCGCGATGGTGCGAGCGTTGCCATATCTGTCCGCCTTTCTGTTCCGCATTATTTTGTGTATCCGAAAAATCCATTATATAACATACCATACTACGCTGTGACGGTACTCTGTTTTCGCGGGACGAAGCGTCTGGTGAGAGAACGCAGTCGCCCGATGGGATTGGGTTTGACGAACCACATGCTCAGCAGAAAGAGGATGGCGGTGGCGATCAGGCTGACGATGGTGTACGCCTTCCAGGGGGTAGCGACATGACCGGCAACGGCCCGCACCACCAGTTGTGATTGACCCGGCAGCGTGCTGACGAGCGCCAGGATGGGATTCCAGAGAAACAGGAAAGGAAAGGTTGTCTGGCCGCTGCCCGTTACCGGCGTGCTGATCGCCAGCAGGAGGGTCAGCAGCCAGGGGAGGAATACCCAGACGATGCAGAACATATAGGCAAGAACGGTTGAAACCTGGGGTCGGTTTAAGAGCGTTGAGCAGAAGAGGCTGAACGTGCCGACGACGACTGCTGTCATAACAAAGACAAGTGTGGTTTCAGCGAATTCCTGCGGTGAGACGCCGCCGAAGAAAAAGACCAGGCTGAAGAGCGGGATGGAGGCGGCGATGAGCAGCAGGGCGTTAGCGAGACCGGCCACCAGCTTGCCCGCCACCAGCGAAAAGGCCGAGAGCCGCGAACAGAGCAGCAGATCGTAGGTCTGCCGCTCTTTCTCCCCGTTGATGCTGGTGGCGGTGAAGGCCGGGGTGATGAACATGATGAGCAGGAGCTGCACGACCGAGAGCAGGATGTAGAGCTGGCCACCTACCTGGCTCAACACATCACCGCTGTAGCCGTTCTGGCGCGAGAGAAAAAGAAAGCCGAGCAGGCCCATCACCAGCAGATAGATGATGATGACCCAGATGGAACGCTCGCGGCGCAGGCGCAGGCGTAACTCTTTGGTGAGCAAGGCGGCAAAGGTCATGATTGGCTGCCCCCTTCCGTGACACTCATAAAGACTTCTTCCAGCAGACCGCCACTGCTGCGCGGCGCAAAGGAGACGACAGGAATATCCTGCTTGATCAGTTCGGCCAGCACGGTGTGCAGGGCGCGGTCATCGCCGCTAAAGTCGGCCTGAATCAGATTTTCGTTTTCTTCTGTTGCTGTGACATTGCTGATAGCGTCCATCTTTTTGAGCGCCGTTACAGCCTCGGCCCCGCGTTCGAGGACGCGAATCTCCAGCTGGCGGCCGCCGCTGATGCGGTGCGTCACCTGTTCGACATCGCCGGAGACAACCAGCTTGCCGCCCTGAATGATGGCGACATCGCTGCACATCTCTGCCATTTCGAGCAGGATGTGTGAACTAATAATAATCGTTTTGCCCATACCTTGCAACGTGCGCAACAGCTCGCGCAGTTCAACGCGGGCGCGCGGGTCAAGGCCGGAGGCCGGCTCGTCCAGCAGCAGCACTTCCGGGTCGTGGACGAGGGCGCGGGCCAGGCACAGCCGCTGCTTCATGCCCCGCGAGAGCGTCTCCACCAGTTCGTCGCGTTTGGAGGAGAGATCGACCAGTTCGAGCAGGTCATTGACGGTGCGCGTGCGTTTCTGGCGCGGAATGTTATGGATACCGGCATAAAATTCGAGATATTCGACGGTCGTGAGGTCGGGATAGACGCCGAAGAAGTCGGGCATGTAGCCCACCTTGCGCTGGATGAGCGCGGGAGCCATACTTACTTCCTCCTCATCAAACCAGACCTTGCCTGCTGTGGGAGGGATGAGCGCAGCCAGGATGCGCAGCAGTGTGGTTTTACCCGCCCCGTTTGGCCCGATCAGGCCATAGATGGAGCCGTGCGGGATCTCCAGCGAGAAATCCTGCAACGCCTGAACGGTGCGGTAGCGTTTATTGAGATGTTCTATTTTGATCATCGTCTTTTCCTGTAGCCAGAAACTATGAGACGGTGCCGTTGATGACCAGCGATGGGCGAGCGAGCAGGATGGGGCCGGTGGATGAACTGGTATTCAAGAACTGCACCAGTACGCGCCCGTTGGGGCCGATATAGGGGGCAGTGTTATCCACCGAGAACGAATATTCCTGCATCGTATACGAATCCCAGTTGCCGCTCTGCCAGTTATAGAGGTAGATTTGCATGCTATTGACATCTCCCATGCTGGAATTGGGGCCGCCAGAAGGCATAATCTGCGAGAGCGTGGATGGCTCGGAAAAGGTCATGCTGCTGGCGTGCAGGCGAGAGGCGGCGGGCAGCGCAAATTCAAAGGTCATGCTGCCCGTTGACACTACATACACGCCGGGAGCTTCGAGCTGGACGTTGCTGCCTTTGCTCTGCACATCGACCGGCTGGCCCGTCAGGTAGTTGGTTGGCAGGTTCAGCGGGCCGGAGAAAGTGAGATCGATGGGGGCCTGCACCAGCGTTTCCGCGAGGCCGGAGGAGGTGAAGCCGTTGATGGTGACAGGATTATTGCCGCCCGCCGGAACATTGGCCCAGCCGATGACGGTGGCGGGGGCGTTCGGCACCAGCAAGGGGTCCAGGCCATATCCTGCAAGTGGCGCGCCCCCGCTCAGGAAGACGAAGGTGCTGACCCTCTGGGCAGGCTGGATGAGCAAGTTATTGCTGGCAGGGGCGGCGGGAATCACTTTGCAGGGGCCGCCGCCGCAGACGGGAAGACTGTAGTATCCCTGCCCGCTGAGCGCGGAGAGGATGGCGAGGTGCCGCTGGGTTTCGCTCAACGGCTGGCTGCCGTTATAATATGGCCCGTAATAGGGCTGACCGCCATTGACGCTGATGGCGATCTGCGTGGCCAGTGGCACATTGTAGCCGCCACTGGTGGCTGTGTTCAAGGGCAGGTTGATCTGCACGGTTTGACCGGCGGCAAGATTGCCGATGCGGGCGAAGCTGTTGGTCATCAGCACATAGACATCGCTCAGGGAATAGCTGAGGGTATTGGTGATGCTGCCTTTGAGCGTGCCATTGACATCTTCCAGATGCGAGATAATGCCGCCATGCACGGGCTGGTCTTGCTGGGCGAGAATGGAACGCAGCGTCCAGATATCGACGCCCTGCAGATTGACGCTGGTGCCGTTCTGATCGGGCGAGATGGTCGTCTGTTGCCCGGTGGTCGAACTGAAGCTGTTGGGCGAAGGCTGCGCCAGGACGTTGCCGGGCAGGTGAACCAGAAAATTGCCCTGATTGGGGACGAAGACGCCGAGGTATGTAGTCTCGTGGGCCAGCGTGTTTGCGCCGCCCAACTGGATCACGGAGACGCTATCGCTCAAAATGGAGGTACCTTTTTCTTGCAGCGCCAGACCATAGGTGAGCAGGGAGAAAACAACGATGGAAGCCAGGACAATGCGCCAGCTCCAGCTGCGTTTCTTGCGCCAGCGCACTACCAGGAGGCGCACAGGGCCGAGAATCAGCAGGTAGCCGACAAGCAGGACGAGCAGGAGCCAGGGTGACGGTATCGTGTTGGGCATCAGCGATTGTAACAGATTATCCATGCCGCCCACAACAAACTGTCCCTTCGGGTTCGTACTGAATCCGGTGCTGGTGGCCGAAGAGAGCAATTGATCGCCGAGGTTACGCAGCAACAGCCCTTTCCAGAGCATGCTGGCGCCGGGCCAACCGGCAAGGGGATTCAGGGTCGGATCAAACGCTAGATAGGTGATGTTCCCCTCGCCCTGCTGGGCCTGCACGATGAGCGGCGTTGTGCCGGAGGCGAGCAGCGGAATCGCCTTTGTGGTGGCGAGCGTGGCTGTGCTGACGGAAACCGGCGCGCTGACAGTGTCGGGTATGCTGCCCTGCGCATCGACTCCCCCTCTATCTGGCCCGCCAACCGGCAGGAGCGGTGTCCTGGCCGGAACGGTGCCGGTGCCGGTCAGCGTGACGGGCAGCAGGTCGGCTGGCAGAGGCGAGAGGGTGCGGTGCCATTCGGGACCGCCTACTTCTATCAGTGAGCCGCCCTGATTGACCCAGATATCGAGCGCATTCAACTGCGCGGGCGAAAGTGTGCTGGTGGTGAAGTTATCGAGGACCAGCACATCGAAATTTTTCAGCACTGCCGCAATGGTGGGCATCCTGCTGGCGGATAGCTGTTCGACGATCACCGAGCCGCCCTGATTGGGCAGCGGCACGGCATTGAGCGGGGCAAAGCCGGTGGATTGATCGCTGAGGACGCCCACAAAAACGTCGCCCACGCCCAGCGCATTCAGCGTACTGCTCTGCCTTGAAACCAGGTGGTTATTGCTATCGAGCAGATTCACGATAATGGTTTGTGCCGTACCCGACGCGCCGGTGCTGAGCGGAATGTACATCGTGATCTGCTTTTGCGCCCCGTTGGCGAGGTTGACCGGAACCTGGTAGGTGGCGGTGGAGCTATTATTCCCCCCATACGGAGACACGGTTGAAATGGAGAGCGTGCCATTGAAATCGGAGCCGCCATTGTTGAGGGAGATCACGACGGGAATCCAGTTGCCGTCGCGGTAGCGGGTATCAAAGCCCGCGTTGACGCTGAAGCGCGGCCCATCCGCCTGCGCCGCCCCGGCGGAGCGCGCGGTCAGCGTATGTGCAGAGGCTGTGAGCGGGAACAGGAGCAGGGCAAGAAGCGCAAAGACGCTGACCGACATCAGCAGCCAGGCGATGGGCATGCGAGTGCGGCTGTGGGAGCGTATCCCGCGCAGAGAAATAGCAGGCAAAAACCTGTATCGATGCAAGGGGCGATCATCTCTTTTCTGTTGCATGATGCTATGGCCCTCTCTTTATATTATCCAGTAATAACGATTCCAGACCGGTCATGAGATATCTTGCCTGATTGTCCAGTATAATGGTAAAGTCACGATTTGAACAGGTGCATCTGTCCTATACGATTCATCAGTTCCCATATCATAACATGGTCGGCACGCTACTACTATTGACGCGCTCAGGGCGCTTTTTGTTGCAGCAGGGGGCCAGGTCCAACCAGGGGGAGCGTAATAAAGAAGGTGGAACCCTGCCCTTCAACGCTCTCGACGCGGATGCGACCGGAATGGCGCGTGATAATCTCTTTGACCAGAAAGAGGCCGATGCCGAAGCCACTGAGGGAGCGGTCAAGATTGCCGGCACGGTAGAAGCGATTGAAGATCAACGGCAATTCGTTGGCGGCAATACCGATGCCCTGATCGCGCACCCAGATTTCGACTTCACGCAGCTTGCCGGAAGACTGGCGGACAGGGCGCAGGCCAATTTCGATTTTGCTGCCGCTCTGACTGTATTTAATGGCATTATTGAGCAGGTTGCTCAACACCTGCGTGATGCGCTCTTCGTCATAGATGCAGAACAGGGAATCGTTGGAGACGATGCCATCGAGCGTGTACTGGAATTCACGCTCGCGCATCCTGAGCGTGTAGCTTTCGATAACGCGGGAGAGCGTCGCCAGGATATTGTGGGGAGCCAGCCTTAACTGGAACTGGCTTTGCTCGATGTGGGCAAGGTCGAGCATATCCTCGATCATCTGCGTCAGGTGCTGGCTCTCCTCGGCGATCATGTTGATAGCCCGCAGGCTGGCTTCATCCAGCGCCTTTCTCTGAGCCGTATTGTGTTGCAAGATTTCGGCGAAGCCCTGAATGGAGGTGATGGGGGTGCGCAGTTCGTGGCTGGCAATAGAAAGAAAGTCGTTTTTCTGCTGCTCCAGACTTTTTTGCGCCGTAATGTCCTGAAAGACGACGACTGCTCCGGTAATGACATTGCTCTCGTTGCGCAGCGGCGCGCTGGAACTGAGCATGAAGACCCTGTTGCCGTCCGGCTGAATCACGATCGCCTCTTGCCCGTTGACGACCTCGCCGCTGAGGGCGCGAATGACGGAGAAATACCAGGGCAGGCCGGGCTGGCTGTTGATGCCGGTGATGGGGGCATGTTGCGTATGGCGGTGAAGCTGCGTACCGACCAGTTGTTTGTATGGGATGCCCAGGATGTGGCCCGCCGCCTCATTGGCATAGCTGATGGTGCCATCCATTGCTTCAGTGAGCAGGATACCTTCAGGTAGCCGGTCAAGCACCAGGCGCAGCCGGGCGCGTTCGTTGCGCACGCTTTCGTGGAGGCGTGCATGGGCGAGCGCGGCGGCAATGTGCGTGCCGCAGGCAATAATTGTCTGTACGGCAACATCATCTGGCGTGATACTGTAATCAAAAGAGGCGCATAAAGCCCCTTCAAAGTAATCTTTGAACCAGAGCGGGACGCAGATGTAGCCCTGCGCGCCCGCTCTGACTATCGGCTGCTGCTCGCTCAACCGGCCAGCTTTTGCCTCTTCCTGCACATCCTCGATGATGATTGGCTCGCGCCGACTGTAAGCTCTGGCAATAATCGGAGTGCTGTCGTAAGATACATATTGGAGAAGGGTTCTGGCCGCTTGCTCGTTGCCCGTGTATTCCAGATGAAGCAGGCGCAGCGCCTGACCGTCGGCATCGGCCACGTGGATCGAGACGAGCCGGGGAGCAAATGCCTTTTTGATCGCTTCGAGGGCTGTTTTGCCGATACTTTTTATCTCGAACGATTCGCGCACGCTGCGTGCCACCGTTTCGATGACATCCAGTCGTCGTCTTTCTCTCTCCGCCGTCTGCTGTGTCTCGTGTGGGGGAAGCTCGCTCTGTATTTCCGCCTGTTTGCGATCCAGTACAGCTTTCGTGATGTCGGTGGCTGTAGCGAGCAGGTGAGCAATTCGGCCATCTTCGTCGCGAATCGCCTCCAGTGTCCATCGCCAGTAGGTCGTCCCATGACCGGGAAAGTACATCGTATATTCATCCGATTTGTAGGGCGTACCCGTTTCTGCCGTGCGGTGAAAGATGGTCAGAATCGGCGATACTTCTCCTTCAGGCAGCCATTCCTGTACCGTGTGGCCGATGGCTCGCCCGCCCTTCCAGTGCGGCTCAAGGAAGGTATCCATGAATGTGTGGAAGAGCGCGTTGGCGGAGAGCAAGCGCAAAGACCCGGCATCGTAGAGAGCAACACCTACAGGCAGGTGTTCCAGCATCATGTTCGCATACCGCTCCACTCTGGCATTTGTTATGCTTTCCATACGTTTTTATGCTACTCTCTTGCCAGGCCGAACAGAGAAAAGCTCTTCCTGCACCTGCGTCCTGGCTTGCTATACAACCTACAATGCCTATCGGCAAAATCTTATAGTATAATTATACTATGCAATGCAGAGATAAAGGGTAGCGGAGTTAGGAAAAAGTTTCCCCCTACCCTGTGAGGTGAATTGCCGGGAGGCAATGGCATCCTGTTACACAATCTCATAGCTACTGATACTGTAGTAGAAAGAAGAGTCTATGTCAACATTGCCGGATGCGCAGGGTCAAAATACCTATTTTATCGATGCAGAGAACGCGGCGGAGATGGCGCGGCTGACCAACCTGGCGCGCTTGATTACCAGAAATATGGGAGGGCTGTTCCCGCCGGAAATCGATCTTGCCGGCATTCAGCGCGTGCTGGATATCGCCTGCGGGCCGGGTGGCTGGGCGCTGGACGTGGCGCGAGCATATCCAGAGAAGCAGGTGACCGGTATCGATATCAGCCGTTTGATGATCGCATACGCGCAGGCGCAGGCCGAGGGGCAGGGGCTGACAAATGTGCAATTTGAAGTCATGGACGCTCTCAAGCCGTTTGCCTTTGCCGATAATTCCTTTGATCTGGTCAATGCCCGCTTCATTTCGGGCTTTATGTCTAAGGTCGCGTGGCCGGAGCTGGTGCGGGAGATGGTACGGATCACCCGACCGGGTGGAGTCATTCGCCTGACCGAAATTGAGTCGGCAATGACGAATAGCCCATCTGCAGAGAAGCTCTTTGCATTGTGTTCGCGTGCGCTCTACCTGAGCGGGCAAAGCTTTTCGGTCGATGGCCGAAATATTGGCATTACGCTTATGCTGGGTCGTTTGTTGCGCGCTGCCGGTTGTCTTCCCGGCGGCAAAGCGGCTTACGCCATTGATTTTTCTTTCGGGACAGAAGAGTACACAGACGAATACCAGGATTTACGCACCTTCCTCAAACTGATCCAGCCTTTTCTGGTGAAGATGGGCGTGGCGACGCAGGAAGAGATTGATGCGCTCTACCACCAGGCAATGGAAGAAATGCAATCGCCCGATTTCTGCGGCATCTGGCCTTTTTTTAGCGTCTGGGGAACAAAGCCAGCGTAATCGTACAGACGAGAGGAGCAATCTGCTATGTCAACATCCAATAATACTTCTCACGATGATACTACCTATTTTATCGATGCAGAGAACGCGGCGGAGATGGCGCGCTTGATGGTGCAGGATCGTCTGACCACGAAGGCGATGGGCGGCCTGTTGCCGGAGCAAGCTGACCTTTCCGCTATCCATGACATTCTCGATATTGCCTGCGGGCCGGGCGGCTGGGTGCTGGATGTGGCCCAGGCATATCCAGAGAAGCAGGTGACCGGCATCGATGTGAGCAAGCTGATGATCGAGTACGCGCAGGCGCAGGCCAGAGCGCAGGGCGTGAGCAATGCCAGTTTTCAGGTCATGGACGCCCTCAAGCCGCTCGCCTTCCCCGCTAATGCTTTTGATCTGGTCAACATGCGCTTTGCGGTTGCCTTCATGCCAAAGGCTGGCTGGTCACCACTCCTGAAGGAGGCCCTGCGCATTACGCGACCTGGCGGCATCATTCGCCTGACCGAGTTTGAGGCCCCGGTTACCAATAGCCCGGCGGTCACAAAATTAGCGTCCATGCTCTCGCGCTCCCTCTGGCGTGCCGGGCAGAGCTTCTCTCCTGATGGGCAGAACCTGGGGATCACCATGATGCTGGCCCGCCTGCTGCGCGAGGCCGGTTGTGTCAACGTGCAGCAGATGGCGCATATCATGGATTACTCCATTGGCACGGAGGCATACGCCAGCAATTACCATAACGTAATGACGCTCTACAAATTGTTACAACCCTTTTTCATCAAAGTGGGCGTCACCACGCAGGAAGAAGTCAACCAGGTCTACCATCAGGCGCTGGAAGAGATGCGGTCAGAAGACTATACCGGCGTGATCTTCTTCCTCACAGCATGGGGAACGAAGCCAGTGTAATGGTGAAAACGAGAGGAGTAAATTGCTATGTCAACGTCCAACGATGCTTCTGAGAATGAGAGTACCTATTTCATCGACGCGGAAAACGCGGCAGAGATGGCGCGCCTGACGGTGCAAGATCGACTGACCACGAAGGCGATGGGTGGTCTATTGCCAGAACAGGCCGATCTCTCCAACATCCATGATATTCTTGATATTGCCTGTGGACCGGGAGCCTGGGCGCTGGATGTGGCCCGGGCGTATCCTGAAAAGCGCGTGACAGGGGTCGACATCAGTCGGCTGATGGTAGAATACGTGAAGGCGCAGGCGAGAGAGAAGGGCCTGTATAACACTACCTTCCAGGTGATGGACGCTCTTAAGCCGCTTGCGTTCGCTGATGACTCCTTTGATCTGGTCAATGCCCGCTTTATTACCGGTTTTATGTCGAAAGCTGCATGGCCGCTTCTGCTGCTGGAGTGCAAGCGTATCTTGCGGCCTGGCGGTATTCTACGTCTGACGGAATGTGAGTCGCCGCTGACCAACAGCATGGGATCAGAGCGCATGTATGCGATGCTGGCGCAGGCGCTTGCACGAACGGAGCGGATTTTTTCTGTGGACGGTCGGCATATTGGCATAACGCCGGTGCTTGGTCGGCTCTTGCATGATGTCGGCTTTGTCAATATTCAGAAAATGAGCCATGTGATCGATTACTCCTTCGGCACGGAGGCCCACGCAGGCTGCTATCAGGATGTTATGACGTTTCTCAAGCTCTTGCAGCCGTTCTTTGTGAGCATGGGCGTGACAACGCAGGAAGAGGTCAATCGGCTCTATCTCCAGACGCTGGAGGAAATGCAGTCTGAGAACTTCTGTGGCATATTTTTCTTCCTCACCGCCTGGGGAACGAAACCATTATAGCTTCATCAGTCAGGCTGCTTTTCGCATGAAGGAGTATTCTGATGATAACCTATCCAATCCGGTTAAAATCTTCCCCCGACACTGTTCCTCATTTGCTGAGTGTAGTTGAGGGGGAGACAGAAGGCGACGGTTTTGAGCTTATCAGTACCTGGTTGAAGCTTCCATGGGCAAAAGACACCACAGATGCGTGTCCATTATGCGGAGCGATTTGTGAGCTTCCCGATGGGAGCCTGGGAGCCCATCTGAAGCGATATCAAGCAGAACATGGAGGCAAAGATGCCATTGTGCGCGTTGTCTACCATCATAGGGGGCCTGCGCCAGATCGTCCGAGAAGAGTCGTAACTGACGCTGATCGGGCAAGGATGATAAGTATTAAGGAGTATGTTCGCATGCTAGAGGCTGAACAGGATTCTGAGCAAGGGGCTGGGCCTGATAAACTGTGACAATCGAAACCGGGAAGAATTCTCGCGGTTATGTCATGCTGAGCGCGCCGCCGACCTGGCTCGTTCCCTAACTACGAGACTGCCGGGCTTTGGCGAGGTGCGCGCGAAGCATCTCTGGCACCTATCCTGGCCTCTGGTTGCCAGAGATGCTTCGCGCGCACCTCGTGGGAAGGCCAGCGTCCTGGCTGACGATGGGCGGTCTCCGTCGGCGGCGCGCTCAGCATGACATGCCGGCAGGCGTTTCTCATAGTACAGTAATACTGTCGCCTGGCTCATATCCCACTCATATTCCTTGCCCTTCCCGATACACATTCATATAGTCTTGTATCCCCGTTTCCAGTGGGAAGGGTGGTTCGTATGTGAGTTGCTAGTACCAGGTTTCTGTTTCTACCGTCCACAATCC